>NZ_JAPCIZ010000031.1:0-48183 GCF_027707725.1 Aeromonas sp. QDB25
TGAGATAGTGAAGAACGACCTGACGTTTGAAGTCGGTCGAGTATTTTTGCTTTCCCATAGAAACGAAGAACACCTACTCGTTGGGTGTCCAACTTTCGGGGTTCACTTCACCTCGTGAGCGGCTTTTTGTTTTCTGGGGCAAGGAAAAGGGCGCGTTCCACGTGAAACATGACTCCGTCTTGATGGTGCCGGCTCAGCCCAGTTCGGGGGCCGGGCAGTAGAGGCGCAGACGATGGCCATCCGGATCGAGGGCCATGCAGGTGTAGCCAAACTCCATCCGGGTCGGTGCCTGGATCAGGGTGAGCCCGCGCGCCTGCCACTCGGCAGACTGTCTATCGACCGCGGCATCATCGGGGAGGGCGAAGGCCAGCTCCATGGCCCCGGCCGTTTGGGTCACGGCGGGCTCGACCGTGGCGCTGGACCAGAGGGCCAGTCTGGCGCCCGATTCGAACACGAACATGGCAAAGGTGGGGGACTCCTCCACCGGTGGGCGTCCGAACAGCTCGCGATAGAAGAGCGTGCTGTGAGCCGGGTTGGCAACGTAGAGGATGGTGAACTGGGGGATTAACATGGTGATGCTCCTTGCTGATGAGATGGCGCATCGGCGCCGACTCCGTCAGCATGGCGCTGCCTGCTGTCAGTTTCTGTCAGCAATGAATCTGGGCTGCGGGATCTGCTGGCTGTCGCGCCACTCCTTGAGCAGCCGCTCCCGACTGCCCGGATAAGGTTCCGCTTCCAGCCGCATCGCGCTGATCCTGTCTACCCGAAAGTGACGAAAGGCCTGGCGCAGCTCGCACCAGGCAACCAGTACCCGCACCTGATCGAAGTAACCGAGGGCACAGGGCCAGACGGTGCGCTCCGAACTCTCCTCCTTGAGATCCCGATAGCTCAGGCTCACCTTGCGCTGCTGGCGGATGGCGCTGCGCAGCGGAGCCTCGTCGACAGGGCAGTCACCGCGAGAGGTGCCGATCAGCAGGGCATTGGCATGCAGCTGTTGGCGGTAGTCGGCGGGCAGTACGGCCTCTATCTTGGCCAGCGCGCTGCTGGCGGCGGTGCTGAGTGCATGATCGGCATGGGCCGCCACCCAGCGTGAGCCCAGCACCAGCGCATCCAGCTCCTCTTCGCTGAACATCAGCGGCGGCAACATGAAGCCGGGGCGCAGCACATAGCCGATGCCCGCTTCCCCCTCGATGTGGGCGCCCTGTGCCTGCAGGGTAGCGATATCCCGATAGAGGGTGCGCAGGCTGATGCCAAGCTGGCTGGCCAGCTCGCTGCCGGTGATGGCGTAGCGGTGGCCGCGCAGCAGTTGCAGCAGGGCCAGCAGGCGTTCGGAACGGGACATGATATGGCTCCTCAAGATCTCCGCTCAGGGTGCCATGTTGTGACTGGGGGAGAAAGCTGAATGTGGAAAAGGCCTGCCACGGGCGGCGAGAAGATTTTTCGAGCAGAGCCCTTGAAAGCCGAAAGCGGGCCCCTATATAGATAACAAGGTCGGAACGCTCGACAGAGGTTTCGACCAGGCGCCCGTCCATCAGGAGGGCAAACAATCCGTTATCGCTCACAAGAGGGTAATACTATGCGTTCTATCGACTTTTCTCCGCTCTATCGTTCTGCCATCGGCTTCGATCGTCTGGCCACTCTCATCGAATCTGCGGCCAGCAATGGCAATGCCGGATATCCCCCCTACAACATCGAGCAGCTGGGTGACAGCGACTACCGCATCAGCATGGCGGTGGCGGGCTTTACCCAGGAAGAGCTGGAGCTGAGCTTCCAGGAAAATCTGCTGACGGTGAAGGGCAGCAAGCAGGCTGACACCGAGCGTAACTACCTCTACCAAGGCATTGCCGAACGCGGCTTCGAGCGTCGCTTCCAGCTGGCCGACTATGTGCGGGTTAAGGGGGCCGACCTGAAGAACGGTCTGCTGCACATCGACCTGGTGCGCGAAGTGCCCGAGGCGATGAAGCCCCGCAAGATCGAGATCAACGGCTGACAGCCTGACCTCGTTGCATTGCTGATGTTTCCCGGGTGCCGATGGCGGGCCCGCGGAGAGTAAACCCTGTTGCTTTATAGAAGGATAGGATCATGCGTAACCTCGATTTTTCTCATCTCTATTCCAATGCCGTCGGCTTCGAGCGGATGGCCCGCGAGCTGGAAGGCCTGTTCGATCAGAAGACCTCGGCCTACCCCCCGTACAACATCGAAAAGCGGGATCACGACAGCTACCTCATCACGGTTGCCGTGGCCGGTTTCGATCGCAATGAGCTGGAGCTGGAGACCGAAAACGGTACCCTCAAGGTGAAGGGGCGCAAGGTCGCCACCATGGGCGAGCGCCAATTCCTCCATCAGGGGATCGCCGAGCGGGACTTCGAGCTCGCCTTCAAGCTGAGCCAGCACGTGGAAGTGCAGGGGGCCAGGCTGGAGCACGGTCTGCTGACCATAGAGCTGGCCCGGGAGCTGCCGGAAGCGCTCAAGCCCCGCGCCATCCCCATCGGCAAACCCGATCAGCTGGCACTGCCCGGTTAAACAACATCGCTGACCACCTGATAGAAAAGAGGCCTGCATCCGCAGGCCTCTTTTTTCATGCCGAAGGGGGAATCAACCGGCGTAGAGGGCGTTGATCTCGTCGGCCAGGATGGCGATGCCACGACGCACCAGATCTTCGCTCTGGGCATAGTTGAGGCGGATGCACTCCTGGCTGTGGCGCCACTCGGGGTCGTCGATGCCGGGGAAGAAGTAGTGGCCGGGCACGATCAGCAGGTTCTTCGCCTTCAGTCGCTCATACAGCTCCTGGCAGTGGATCGGCAGGTCTTCGAACCAGAGCCAGAGGAAGAGGGCACCCTCCGGCTTGTGGATGTGGAAGCGCGGATCCGGAATGGCCTCGCGCAGCAGCTGGACCGCGAAGGTGGCTTTCTGCTGGTAGAAGGGTTTCACCACCTGTTCGCTCAGGGTGATGATGTCACCGCTCTCGATCATCGGAATGGTGATGGCCGGACCCAGGCTGCCCGGCGCCAGATTGATGATGCCGCTCAGGTTGGTGATGGCCCGGATGATCTTCTCGTCGGCGATGACGATGCCGCAACGGGTGCCCGGCAGGCCGAGCTTGGAGAGGCTCATGCAGAGGATGGTGTTGGCGTTCCAGAACGGCTTGGCGTCGCTGAAGATGATGCCGGGGAAGGGCACGCCGTAGGCATTGTCGATGAGCAGCGGGATCCCCTTGTCACGGGCGATCTGATCGAGGTGCTCGATCTCCTCGTCGGTGAGCACGTTGCCGGTGGGGTTGGTCGGCCGGGAGACACAGATCACCCCGATGTCGTCGCCCACCTGCAGGCTCTCGAAATCCACGTGGTATTTGAACTGGCCGTCGGGCAGCTTCTCGATGGTGGGCTTGTAGGCGACGAAATGATCGTCCGAGAGTGCCGAGTCGGCATAGCCGATGTATTCGGGGGCCAGGGGGAACAGCACCTTCTTCTTGCGACCGTCGGCGAACTCGCCGGCCAGCAGGTTGAACAGATAGAAGAAGGCGTTCTGGCTGCCGTTGGTCAGGGCGATGTTGCGGGCGGAGATCTCCCAGCCCAGCTCCTTGCTGAGCAGGGCGGCCAGCGCCTTGGTAAACCTGTCCTTGCCCTGGGGGCCATCGTAGTTGGCCATGGCCTTGATCAGTTCGCCGTTGTCGAGCAGGGTATTGGCCTCGGCCTGAAAGCGTTCCAGCATGGCGGGGATGGGGGCCGGATTGCCGCCTCCCAGCATGATGGCGTCGGGATTCAGCAGCCCTTGATTGAGGTCGTCCATGAGTTGGGTAATACCGGCGTGGCGAGTGAACTTCTCGCCGAACAAGGAGAATTCCATTCGGTGGCAAATCCAGAGTCAGTTAAGGGGGGAGCTAGCACCATAGCTCACTTCAAAAGCGGGTGTCGATCAAAAAAACGGGGCGTTTCACGTGGAACAGGGTTGCCATGATGGAGGTGGTAAAAAAAACCATTTATAGGTTTTAAAATAACCAACATTCGATTCAGGAAGGGGTGTGACAGCATCAAAAAATTATTTATATCAATAAAATCATGCTGTTACAAATCTGGCACAACTATTGGAATAGCTATCTGGTCATCTCAACCACACCGGAGCACGCCAGATGAAGATCCTGATCGCTACCCTGATTGCCAGCAGCCTGAGCCTGAATGCCATGGCCGCCGAGAACCCCAGACCCGAGCTGGACAGCGCCGCCCTGCAACAGGAGATGCTGGCCTTGCAGCAGCAGGCCTCCCATGATGTGGTGGCAGAGGCCATCCACAACCTCAAGCCGCTGGCCCTGGAGACCCTGGTGGTGGAGGCGAGTTCTGCCGATGCGACTCATCCCGAGAGTTGAGGTAGCGCAAGGGGGTCTGCCCCGTGTGCTGCCTGAAGAAGGCGATGAAGGCGCTGTCGCTGGCGAACTCCAGGGCAGCGGCCACCCGGCTGATGGGCTCGGCTTCGGCCAGCAGTTCCATGGCCCGCAGCAGTCGCCACTGCTGGCGCCAGGCCTGGTAGCTCATGCCGGTCTCTCGCATGAAGATGCGGCCTATGGTCTTGTCACTGGCACCCACCCGTTCGGCCAGCCGGTTGAGCCGATCGGGCAGGGTGTCACCCCGCTTTATCTCCTGCAGCCAGCCGGTCAGACGCCCGTCTGACGGCAGCGGCAACTGCCAGGATTCCCGCGGCGCTTGCGCCAGCTCTTCTTTCAATAATGCCAGTGTGCAGGTCTGCTCTGCTTCCGGCTTGTCCCAGGGCCAGAGCGCCATCCGCTCGATGATCTCCCGCAGCAGCGGGTTGACCGCCAGCACCGCCATCTCGGTCGGCAAGCCGGGCTCCGGCTGGAAGTAGAGGGAGCGATACGCCACCACCCCGCGCATCAGCACCCGATGGGGCAGCCCTGCCGGCAACCAGGCCGCCCGCGTCGGCGGCAGCAGGCAGACCTGATCGTCCAGCTCTATGGTCATGCAGCCGGCCTGGGCGAACAGCAGCTGGTGGCGCTGGTGCTGATGGCGGCCGGAGTCGTGCCAGCCGAGGGCGGCGGCAATACCGATGGCGCTGCCATCGTGCTGGTCCGGATCAAAGGGGTGATCGGGAAGAATAAAGGCCATGTGTCCGATTCTTGCTGTTTATAGTCCGCCTTATTGTAATCGGACATGTTATCCCTCTCTAGAATGGCGACCTCTTGTGAAGGAGGTGTGTCATGAACAACAGGTTGCCACCGCGCTGGCTGGTGGTCGGATTGATGATGTTTCCCCAGATGGTGGAGACCATCTACAGCCCGGTGCTGACCCATATCGCCACTGAGTTTCGGGTGAGCGAGGGGCAGGCGTCCCAGACCCTGTCGGTCTATTTTCTGGCGTTTGCGGCGGGCGTGGTCTGCTGGGGCAGGTTGTGCGATCTCATCGGGCGGCGTCCCGCCATGCTGGCGGGGCTGCTGACCTATGGCGCCGGCACCCTGCTGGCGTTGCTGGCCGCTCAATTTGAAACCCTGCTGCTGGCACGGGTCATCGCGGCCTTCGGTGCCGCCGTGGGTTCCGTGGTGACCCAGACCATGCTGCGCGACAGCTATCAGGGCCGCGATCTGGCGCGGGTCTTTTCGGTGATGGGCATCGCGCTCTCCTTCAGTCCGGTGCTGGGGCTGGTGAGCGGCGGCCAGCTGGCGAGCGGGTTCGGCTATCTCGGGGTATTCGGCGCCCTGCTGGTATTGGCAGTTGGATTGCTGCTGGTCACTTGCTGGCAACTGCCGGAAACCCGCCCGGCCATCACCCAGAGGGTCGCACTCTGGCCGCTGGCCTGCCGGATGGTGCGTGATACCGGCTTGTGGCGCAGCGCCGCCCTGGTGGCGCTGTTCAACACCATGCTGTTCGGCTACTACAGCCTGGCGCCGTTTCTGTTTGCCAGTCTGGGGCTGAGCGCGGGGGAATTTGGTTACTCCGGCATCGTGCTGGCGCTGGCGACCCTGGGGGGCAGCCTGCTCAACAAGCGCCTGCTGGGCCGTGGCTGGACGCCTGCCTCGTTAATACGGCTCGCCGCCGTGCTGGCGTTGGGTTCGGGTTGGCTGGTGTGGGCCAGTCAGGCATCGCTCTGGTTTCTGCTGCCCATGACGGGAGTGGTGATCGCGTTCGGGCTGGCTATCCCCAATGTGCTGAGCCAGGCGCTGCTGGCCTATCGGGAGGTGGCGGGCAGTGCCGGGGCCCTGTTCGGGCTTGGCTACTACCTGCTACTCAGCCTGGGGTTGGCGGTTGCAGCCAGCTTGCAGGATCTCGGACTGCTGCTCGGGGGATGCGGTCTGTTGGCACTCTGTTGTTGCTGGCGTCGTTCCACGTGAAACATCAGCTGCCGATAAAACGGTAGCCGATGCCGGCTTCAGTTTCGATCAGGGTGGGTTGCTGGGAATGTTGCCGCCCAGCTTCTTGCTGCAACATCAGCTGCCGATAAAGCGGTAGCCGATACCGGATTCGGTCTCGATCAGCGTGGGTTGCTGGGGGTTATCTCCCAGCTTCTTGCGCAGACTGGCGATGACGATGCGCAGGTAGTGAGTGTCCTCCTTGTGGCTTGGCCCCCAGATGTCGATGAGCAGCTGGGTCTGTTGCACCAGCTTGCCGGGGTGGCACACCAGGGCCTGCAACAGGGCGAACTCCTTGCGGGAGAGGGGGATCTCCTCGCCCTGCAGGGTCACCTTGTGGCTGCTGCTGTCCAGGGTCAGGCCACAGTGGGGGAAGTGTCGACACTCGCCGCTGGTGGCGCCGACTCGCTGGCGCAGCAGCACCCGGATACGGGCCATCATCTCCCCGACGCCGAACGGCTTGCTCATGTAGTCGTTGGCCCCCGCATCCAGCAGCCGCACCTTCTCCTGTTCTGAGTCCCGCGCCGAGAGCACCAGCACGGGATTGGCGTGGTGCTCGCGGATGGCGTGTAGGATTTGGATGCCATCACCGTCCGGCAGGCCCAGATCCAGGATCACCAGGTCGGGGTTGAGGTGGCGATACTGGGCCATCCCCTCGGTGACGCCGACCGCCTCACTCACCTGATGTCCTTCGGCGATCAGGCTGATCCGCAAAAAACGGCGGATGGCCGCCTCGTCGTCGATGACCAGTATGTGAGCCATTCAGCCTCCCGTTTGCTGATTGAAAAGGGCGGCGACCATCAGGCCGCCGGTGCGTTGAGGGCCAGCGGCAGGGAGATGCGCATGCAGGTGCCGTTGCCGTTGGGGCCGGCGAATGCCCAGATGCGGCCGCCGTGGACCTCTATCATAGCGCGGGAAATGGCGAGGCCAAGCCCGGTGCCGCGGCTGCCGCAGTCGCCGACCGGCTGGGTGTAGAACAGATTGAAGATCTTGTCCCGATCCGACTCGGCGATGCCGACCCCGATATCGATGATGTCGATGATGAGGTCGGGGTCCGCCAGCATCACCTTGAACTCGATGGGGGTGCCGGCCGGTGAGTAGCGGGAGGCGTTGTCGAGAATGTTGACCAGCACCTGCTCGATCAGGGCGCCGTGCACATAGAGCCGGGGGATCTGCTGATCGAAGTGCACCAGCAGCTTGTGCTGGCGCCAGGAGGAGTCGAGCCGGCGGCGGGCGCTTTCCACCAGGTCCGCCAGGTCGACCCAGTCACGTTTCAGCTGGAAGTCCGGTGAACCGATGCGGGTCATGTCCAGCAGGTTTTGCACATAGCCGTGCAGGCGGCGCGCCTCGTCCTGCACCGAGTGCAGCAGTTCGATGCGGTCCTCCGCACTTATCCGGTCCCCGTATTCCAGCAGGGTGCTGCCGGCCCCCATGATGGTGGCCAGCGGCGTCTTCAGGTCGTGGGAGACAGAGGAGAGCAGGGCGGCGCGCATCCGGTCGGTCTCCGCCTGCAACTGGCTGTCGGCCAGCCGCTCGTTGAGATCGATCCGCGCCAGGGCGGCGCGGATATCGGTGAGCAGGGCCTGTAGCTGGTGCTCGGCGGCGGAGGTGAGCGGGCTGGCCAGCCGGATGCCCAGCACCAGGTCATCCCCGAGGTGATGATACTGAGCCTCGGCGGCGTTGAGGGTGGCGGTATGGGCACCGGCGCTCTGCTTCTGGGCCAGGCACCAGTCAATGGCGGCCTTGTCGGTCTGGCCCGGCCCGGTCTGGGTATCACCGGCCCGGTACTGGTAATCCCCATCGAGTGCGAACACGGGCTGCCCAAGGGCGAGGGCGATGGCCTGGGTTCCCTGTCTCAGCACGTCCACCGGGCTGCTGGCGGTGGCCAGTCCCTGGCTCAGGGAGAGCAGGGCGTTACCCAGCTGCTGGGTCTCGCGCAGACTGACCAGTTGCTGACGCTGGCGGGAGGCGAGGCGCCCGGCCGCGATGCCGACGATGAGCAGCACGAACAGGGTGAGCAGGTCGCTGTGGCTGGCCACGCTCAGGGAGAAGTAGGGGAAGGTGAACAGCAGATTGTGGCCGACGAAGCCCAGCACCGCAGCCAGGATGGCGGGGACCAGGCTGGTGGTGAGCGCGGTGGCCAGTACCCCCAGCACGAACAGCATGGGCAGGGAGGCGGGGGGCAGCCAGTGGGAGAGGGCCCAGACCGCGGCCGAGGTCCCCCCCATGATGGCCACCGCGAGCAGGCTCTGGCGAAGCTCACCCGGGCCTGCCGTTGGCAGGGTCAGGCCGGGCTTGCGCTTCTCGGTATCCACCAGCGTGATCTCGAATCCCTGCGCCTGTTTGAGCAGGTGCTGTACCAGGGATCGGCGCCAGGGCGGATTGCGGGATTTGCCGAGCAGCAATTGGGAGACCTGCTGCTGTTCGGCGGTCTCCAGCAAGGCATCGGCCACGGCCGGGCTGGAGAGGGTCAGCACTCTGGCCCCCAGCTGGGAGGCGAGGGCCAGCGCCTGCTCCAGCTCAGGGGAGCGCTGCCCCCTGCTGTCGATGTGCACCACCAGCCAGGGCAGTTGCCTGCGCTGGGCGAAGCGGTGGCCGTAACGCACCAGGGCGGCGCCGTGCTCATCCCCGATGCAGACCATCAGTTTGCCCCGCAGCGGCAAGGTGGTCTTGCCGGCGGCCTGCCACTGCAACTGCAGGTCTCCCTCCACGTGGCTGGCGGCAGTCTGCATTGCCAGCTCCCGCAGAGCGGTCAGGTTGTTCAGAGAGAAAAAAGACTGCAGAGCGGCCTTGGCCTGGTGGGGCACATAGACCTTGCCCTCCTTGAGGCGGCCGAGCAGCTCCTTGGGGGGGAGGTCGATCAGCACCAGGCTGTCGGCCTCCAGCAGCACCTGATCCGGCAGGGTCTCCTTGACCCTGACCCCGGTCAGCTGCCACACCAGATCGTTGAGGCTCTCCAGGTGCTGCACGTTGAGGGTGGTGTAGACGTCGATGCCGGCGCCCAGCAGCTCCTCCACATCCTGCCAGCGCTTCTCGTGGCGGCTGCCGGGGGCGTTGCTGTGGGCCAGCTCGTCCACCACGGCGATGGCGGGCCTGCGGGCCAGCAGACCGTCCAGATCCATCTCCTCCAGCCGCTGCTGGCGGTGCAGGTGCAGTGTGCGTGGCAGGATGGCGAGCTTGTCGAGCAGGGCCAGGGTCTCCTGGCGGCCGTGGGTCTCCACCACCCCGATCAGGATGTCGACTCCCTCCCTGGCCTGCTCCCGCACCGCCTGCAGCATGGCGTAGGTCTTGCCGACGCCGGGGGCCGCGCCGAGAAACACCTTCAGCTTGCCCCTGTGCTCCTGCTCCAGGCTCGCCAGCAGGGCGTCTGCCCTCACTTCATCACGCATCCCCGTGCTCCCGTTGCATCGGCCGAACTGCGGCCGTGACCTCATTGCTCATGCTTGTCCCCGTTGTCGAAAGGGAGCCTTCCCGAACGGCAAGGAGCGCCCTCAGGCGCCCTTTTGATGATCGAGTTGCAGGTTCAACTGGAGAATGTTGACCACCTGCGGGCCAAGGATACCAGCTTGTGCCGCCGACTTGACCTGCTCCGTCAACTGAACGGGATCCAGCCCCCGTTGCTCGGCGACCCTATCCACCTGGGCCAGCGCTGCATCGAGGGGCAGATGGGGATCGAGGCCGGAGGCGGAGCGGGTCAGCAGGGCGGGGACCCTGGCTTCCGGCTGCGCCCTGGCCGCAGCTGCGGCAAACTCGGCCCGTAGCGGCGAGCTCATCCCCAGGTTGCTTCCGCCGCCACCTATGGTGGCGAAATCGCTGGCGGAGGGGCGGGAGTGGAAGTAGTCGGCCCGCTCGAATTTCTGGGCCAGCAGGGCGCTGCCGACCACCTGCTGCTTGGCGTTGGTGAGCAGGCTGCCGTTGGCCTGCCAGGGGAAGAGCAGCTGGGCCAGCCCGGTGACGGCCAGCGGATATGCCATCCCCAGCAGCAGGGTCAGGGTCAGCAGGGTTCTGATTGCGATCATGATGTGTTTGCTCCAAATGTGTTGGGTGGATGCGGGCCTGCCCCGCATCCGGTGATGCCGTTACACCAGCCCCAGGCCGGTGATGACCAGGTCGATCAGCTTGATACCTATGAAAGGCACTATCAGGCCGCCGACGCCGTAGATCAGCAGGTTGCGGCGCAGCAGGCTGGCCGCCGTTCCCTTCAGGCTGACCCCGCGCAGGGCCAGCGGCACCAGCGCGACGATGATCAGGGCGTTGAAGATGATGGCCGACAGGATGGCGCTCTCCGGGCTGCCCAGCTGCATCAGGTTCAGCGCCCCCAGCTGCGGATAGGCGGCGATGAACAGGGCCGGCAGGATGGCGAAGTACTTGGCCACGTCGTTGGCGATGGAGAAGGTGGTCAGGGCGCCGCGGGTCACCAGCAGCTGCTTGCCCACCAGCACCACGTCCAGCAGCTTGGTGGGGTTGGAGTCGAGATCCACCAGGTTGCCCGCCTCCTTGGCGGCCTGGGTCCCCTCGTTCATGGCCAGCCCCACGTCGGCCTGGGCCAGCGCCGGGGCGTCGTTGGCGCCGTCTCCGCACATGGCGACCAGCCGGCCGTCGGCCTGCTCCTGACGGATGTAGGCCAGCTTCTTCTCCGGCGTCGCCTCGGCGATGAAGTCGTCCACCCCAGCCTCGGCGGCGATGGCGGCGGCGGTCAGCGGGTTGTCACCGGTGATCATCACGGTGCGGATCCCCATGTGGCGCAGGATCTGGAAGCGGGCCTTGATGCCTGGCTTGATGATGTCCTTGAGGAACACCACCCCCAGCAGCTTCTCGTGGGTACAGACCAGTAGCGGCGTGCCGCCCTGGCGGGCGATGTTGTCCACCGATTTGAGGATGAGCTCCGGCACCGCCTTGCGATCGAGGGAGAGGTAGCGCAGCACCGCGTCCACCGCCCCCTTGCGATAGTGATGGCCGTTGCGATCCAGCCCGCTCAGCCGGGTCTCGGCGCTGAAGGGGATGATGATGTCGCTCTCCAGCTGGCTCGGTCTGGTGTGGCTCTTGCCCGCCAGGGTCAGGATGGATTTGCCTTCCGGCGTATTGTCACCGAGCGAGGCCAGCATGGCGGCCTGAGCCAGCAGGGAGGGATCCACGCCGGGTGCCGGGATCAGCTCGTCCGCCATCCGGTTGCCGAAGGTGATGGTGCCGGTCTTGTCCAGCAGCAGGGTGCGCACGTCGCCGGCGGCTTCCACCGCCCGGCCCGACTTGGCGATCACGTTGAGCTTCACCAGCCGGTCCATGCCGGCGATGCCGATGGCGGAGAGCAGACCGCCGATGGTGGTCGGGATCAGGGTGATGAACAGCGCCAGCAGATAGAGCCGGGGCACCTGGGTGCCGTTGTAGTCGAGGAACCAGGGCAGGGTGGCCACCACCAGCAGGAAGATCAGGGTCAGCCCTACCAGCAGGGCGTCCAGCGCCATCTCGTTGGGGGTCTTCTGCCGCTTGGCCCCTTCCACCAGGGCAATCATGCGATCCAGGGTACTTTCGCCCGGGTTGTTGGTGATGCGCACCCAGATCTCGTCGGAAACGACAGTGGTGTTGCCGGTCACGCCGCTGCGGTCGGTGCCCGACTCGCGGATGACGGGGGCGGATTCGCCGGTGATGGCTGCCTCGTTGACCGAGGCGATGCCGGCGACCACTTCGCCGTCGGCCGGGATCATCTCGCCGCTGCGCACCAGCACCAGATCGCCCTTGAGCAGACTGGTGGCCGGTACCCACTCGCCCTTGTCATCCTGCGGGCTGGTGACTCGACGTGCCTTTAACTGGCTCATGCCGGCCTTCAGGCTGTCGGCCCGCGCCTTGCCGCGCCCCTCTGCCAGGGTCTCGGCGAAGTTGGCAAACCAGAGGGTGAGCCAGAGCCAGGCGGTCAGCTGCCAGGCCAGCGAAGGAGCGACGCCGGAGAGCGGTTGTCCCAGCAGCGACTCCAGGGTCGCCATCACGGCCGCCAGCCAGAGGGTGAACAGGATGGGGCTGCCAAACAGCGCCCTGGGGTTGAAGCGATAGAGGGCTTCCACCATGGCCTGCAGGATCTGTGATTTCTGTTTCTTGCCCTTCACCTGAATGGTGTCGGTGCTCATTGAAGCGGACTTGCTCATTGGAAAGCTCCCTGCATCGAATAGTTGGTCACGCAGATCAGTGGGGTGTGCCGCATCAGAAGGCACCTCCCAGCAGGCTCAGGTGTTCCGCCACCGGGCCCAGCGCCAGCACCGGCAGGAAGGAGAGACCCCCCATCAGCAGCACGGTGACGATCAGCAGGGTGATGAAGAGCGGGCCGCTGACGGGGAAGTCCCCTTCGCTCGTCTCCTGGCGCGGGGCGCGGGCCAGCTGGCCGGCGATGGCCAGCACGGGGATGATGTAGCCGAAGCGGCCGAGCAGCATGGCCAGCCCGATGGCGATGCACTGCCAGCTGTCGGCGGCGGCAAAGCCGGCGAAGGCGGAGCCGTTGTTGCCGGCGGCCGAGGCGTAGGCATAGATCAGTCGTGACAGGCCATGGGGGCCATCGTGACCGATGACGGTGGCGGAGTTCGGCATCAGCAGGGTAATGCCGCCGATCACCAATACCCCGACCGGCATCACCAGCATGCTGGCGACCACCCACTTCATCTCGGTGATGCCGAGCCGTTTGCCCAGATAGGTTGGGGTGCGCCCCACCATCAGGCCGCACAGGAACACGGTCAGCAGCACGAACAGCATCATGCCGTAGATGCCGGCACCGACGCCGCCGAACACCACTTCACCCAGCAGCATGTTGATCATGCCGACCATGCCGCCGAGGGGGGTGAAGCTGTCGTGCATGGCGTTGACCGAGCCGTTGGAGGCGGCGGTGGTGGCCACTTCCCAGATGCTGGACAGCACGGGGCCGAAGCGACTCTCCTTGCCTTCCCTGTTGCCGGCTTCGCTGGTGAGGTGGGCGAGGGCGGGATCCGGTTTCAGCTCCTGGCCGATGGCGAGGCAGAGCCCCAGCACCAGTATGATGGTCATGGCGATGAGGATGGCGCGGCTGTGGGCCAGATCCTTCACGTAACGGCCCAGGGTGCAGACCATGGCGGCGGCCAGGGTCAGCAGGGCGACCATTTCCAGCCAGTTGGAGAGGGCGGTCGGGTTCTCGAACGGATGGGCCGAGTTGATGCCGAAGAAGCCGCCGCCGTTGGAGCCGAGCTGCTTGATGGCGATCTGGGAGGCGGCCGGGCCGAGCGGCAGCAGCTGCTCCTGACCTTCCAGGGCGTGGAACGGCAGGTAGGCCGACAGGCTCTGGGGCACCCCCTGCCAGACCAGCAGCAGCGCCAGGATCAGCGCCATCGGCAGCAGCACGTAGAGACAGAAGCGCACCAGATCCTGCCAGAAGTTGCCGAGGTGGGTGGTCTGCTGGCGGGCGATGCCGCGAAACAGGGCGATGGCGACGGCGGCGCCGGTGGCGGCGGAGACGAAGTTCTGGGTGGTGAGCCCCACCATCTGGCTGAAGTAGGAGAGGCTGGCTTCGCCGGAGTAGGCCTGCCAGTTGGTGTTGGTCATGAAGCTGACCGCGGTGTTGAAGGCGAGTTGCCAGTTCAGCCCGGGCAGTTGCTGCGGGTTGAGGGGCAGCAGCCCCTGCGCCATCAGGATCAGGAACAGCAGGCCGAAACCGGCGCCGTTGAAAGCCAGCAGGCTGAGGGCGTAGGACTTCCAGTCCTGCTCGCGCCCGTCCGTGCCGCAGCAGGCCAGGGTGGCGCGCTCAAGCGGGGCCAGCCAGCGACTCTTGCCTTCAAACACCCGATACAGGTAGTTGCCAAGCAGAGGCGCCGGCAGCAGCACCAGCAGCACGAACGCGACGGGATAAATGATCTCTTGCCACATATCCGGTTCCTCACTCATGAGTGCGCGCGAGGGCGCGCAGCAGATAGCCCGCGAGGGCGAGGACCAGCAGCAGATATAGCCAATTCATAACGACTCCGTTGAGGTAATTAGCGTCAGGGATCGATGCATATCCGTGTCGATCCCATGGGTCTCATTGACGCTGAAAGGGTATGTAAAACGGGCGTAAAGGCGCCATAAAGCCCAATTTGGCTGGCGTAAAATCGGCGTAAAGAAGGCGGGTTTTGTTGGCTGGTGGACGGGCAAGGCACAAAAAACCCGGCCTGGGCAGGGTTTTGGTAGCAAGTGGCGGAAGCTGACCCGATGGTGATGAGGTCAGCTTCAACCCCGCTTATCGCATGGTCACAAACTCTTCCGCGCTGGTCGGATGGTGAGTGGAAACACAGTTGTAGAAGCTGGTCTGATAATGACAGGCCAGCTTCAACCCCGCTTATCGCATGGTCACAAACTCTTCCGCACTGGTTGGATGAATGGCAACGCAGTTGTCGAAGTCCGCCTTGGTGGCGCCCATCTTCATGGCGACGCCGAAGCCTTGCAGAATTTCGTCCATGGCGAAGCCGATGCCGTGCAGGCCGACAACCTTCTCTTCCGGCCCGACGCAGACCAGTTTCATCCGGGTGGGCTGGCGATGCTGGGTCAGGGCCGAGTACATGGCGGTGAACTGGCTGCGGTAGACCTTCACCTGATCTTCCCCGTATTCGGCAACGGCTTCCGGCTCGGTCAGGCCGATGGTGCCGATGGGCGGGTGGCTGAACACCACGGTCGGCACCAGATCGTAGTTGAGGTGCTCGCCCGGCTTGTTGTTGAACAGCCGCTCCGAGAGGCGGCGGCCTGCCGCGACAGCCACCGGGGTGAGCTGGATGCGGCCGGTGTTGTCACCGACGGCATAAAGGTTGGCGACGTCGGTGTTCTGGAACTTGTCGGTGGGGATGAAGCCCTTCTCGTCCAGGGTGATGCCGGTGGCAGCCAGATTGAGGTTGTCGGTGGCGGGCACGCGACCGATGGCCCATATGAGGCAGTCCACGGTGAGGTGGCGACCATCTTCCAGTTGCAGGGTCAGGCTGTCGTCGGCGTTCTTGATGACGGCCTTGGGAATGGCGTGGGTGTGCAGCTTGGGCCCTTCCTGCGCCATGATCTCCACCAGGGTCTCGTGGATCATGGGGTCGAAGTTGCGCAGCGGCGCATGTTTGCGCACCACCAGATGGGTCTCGGAGCCAAGTGCCTGCATCACGCCTGCGATCTCCACGGCGATATAGCCGGCACCCACCACGGCAACCCGTTTGGGCTGGCTTTGCAGGTCGAAAAAGCCGTCGGAGTCGATACCCAGTTCGGCGCCCGGAATGGTCGGCACCTCGGGGCGGCCGCCGGTGGCAATCAGGATGTGATCGGCGCTGTAGTGCTCGCCGTTCACCTCGACGGTATGGCTGTCGACGAAGCGGGCGAAGCCCTTGATGACGGTGATCTGGTTCTTGCCCAGCACGTTCTGGTAGGACTGGTGAATGCGCCCGATATAGGCCTGACGGGATTCGACCAGCTTGGCCCAGCTGAAGTGGTTGAGCGTGGTGTCGAAGCCGTAGTCGGCGCCATATTTCAGGGCATCGGCGATCTGGCCTGCATACCACATGGCCTTCTTCGGTACGCAGCCGACGTTGACGCAGGTGCCACCCAGCTCTTTGGCTTCGATCAGGGCGACTTTCTTGCCGTACATGGCTGCCCGGTTGGCCGAGGCGATGCCGCCGCTGCCGCCACCGATGGCGATGTAGTCAAAATGCTGTGCCATTGCGAGGTTCTCCGCTCGTTAAGAATGCAGTCACAGCATGATGGGGACAAAGCGGCCGGCCCACAAGAGCCGGTGCTCAGTTCTGCTGGATGGGCAGGCGAATGTGGAACTGGGCGCCCTGGCCCGGTTCGCTGGCGCAGTGGATGCGGCCGCGCAGCAACTGGACCACCAGGTTGTAGATGATATGGGTGCCGAGCCCGCTGCCACCCTGGCCCCGCTTGGAGGTGACGAAGGGATCGAAGATGCGCGGCAGTATCTCCGGGGGGATGCCGCGGCCGTTGTCACTGTAGTCGATGACCAGCTCGTCTCCCTGCTGCGCTACCTGGATGGTGATCTTTCTGGGCCTGTCCCAGCCATCGAAACCGTGATGGATGGAGTTGAGGATCAGGTTGGAATAGATCTGGGTGAAGCTGCCCGGGAAGGAGTAGATGCTCAGCTTGGGATCGCACTGGATGTCCACCTCGCACTGGGCCTTCTTGAGCTTGTAACCGAGGGAGACCACCACCTGATGCAGGTTGTCGGCGAGGCTGAAGTTGTATCGGGCCTCGGAGGACTGATCCACTGCCACCTGCTTGAAGCTGGCGATGAGTTCTGAGGCGCGTCTCAGGTTGCCTTGCAGCAGTTGCATCGACTCGTCGAGATTCTGGGTGAATTCGTTGAGGTAGGTGCGGGAGAGCTGCTTGGCCTCGATATGCTGCTTGAAGTCGGCCACCCGCTCCTGCAGGTAGGAGGAGGCGGTGACGCTGATGCCGATGGGGGTGTTGATCTCGTGGGCCACGCCGGCAACAAGGGAACCGAGTGAGGCCATTTTCTCCGACTCCACCAGGGTCTGCTGGGCCTGCTTGAGATCGTCATAGGCCTTGCCCAGCTGGTCGTTGGCATCGCTCAGGCTGCGGGTGCGTTCCGCCACCTTGCCTTCCAGCTGCTCGTTGAACAGGGTGATCTCCCGCTCCACCTTTTTGAGGGGGGTGATGTCATAGCCAAAGCCGATCAGGTACTTGAGGTTGGGCCCCTCGTAGAAGGGAGCGAAGGTCCACTGCAGTACCAGCTCGTTGCCCTGCTGGTCGTGCATGGTGATCTCCCTGTCCTCCAGAGCGCCCTGATCGGCCAGGGTGGCGGCCAGCTCGTCACGCTGCTCCTTGCTGACGAAGAGATCCAGCCAGTTGTGCTGCAACAGCTCCTGGTGGTGATAGCCGGTGAGCAGGATGGCCGCCGGGTTGATGCTGGCGATGTTGAGATCCGGCTCCATGCAGCAGATGACCATGTTGGCGGAGTTGATCAGGGTGGCGGAGAAGTCCCGCTCCTGCTGGAGCTGATCGGCGGCCTGATGGCGGGCGGTGAACTCGTCGTTCAGCCGGGTGCGCATCTGGTTGAGGGTGGCGGCCAGGGTATCGAATTCGTCAGGGGACTTGCGGGGCAGGGGGCGACCTTCCAGGGTCAGCTCCACCGCGAGGCGATCCAGGCTCAGTTTCTGGGCATAGCTGACGATGCGGTTGATATGACGGATCACCAGATAGTAGATGATGACCAGGATGCAGAACGAGACGACCAGGGTCTTGATGGTCTGGCTGACCAGGATCAGCACGGATTTCTCGATGAGGCGCTGGTAGACCTGCTCCAGGGAGGCGGCGACGAACAGCTTGCCGACCACTTCCCCCTGATAGCTCAGGGTGAACTCGCGGGAGATGTCGTATTGGGGCTGCTCCACCCCCTGGGTGAGCAGAGGTACTTCCGAATTGCCCAGCATCTCCTTGACCATGACGAACTGCATGTTGGGCAGGTTCATGATGCCCTCGATCTGCACCTTCACCTGCTCTTCATCCAGATTCCAGAGACTGGCCGAGATGGGTTGCAGGAAGGAGGCCTCGATCTGGCCGATGCTGGCCTCGATGACGGTCACATCCTTGTTGTAGTCCCAGGCGAGCTGAAGCACGGTGATGAGCAGTGCCAGCACCGTACTGCAGATCAGAATGTAGGAAAGCAGACGATAAGAGAGTCCGTTAAGGCCGACGGCCTTGGAGAAGATTCCTGACATGGCGTCCTTGCGGTCTGGATTGAGTGCGGTTTAGTTTAACTGCTTCATGGACTTATGTCGTGTGTCATCCAATGGATAAAAATAAGGCCCCTTTCGGGGCCTTTTTTGTGTGGGCTGGGATCAGTGACCGCCCTTGGCTTTTGCCGGGATGGATTCGTCGAATTCCGGCAGCGGCTTGTGCTCGGATGCCAGGAAGGTGTAGATGACCGGCAGCACGAACAGGGTGAACAGGGTGCCGATGGCCAGACCCGCCACGATGACAATGCCGATGCTGAAGCGCTGTGCCGCCCCCGCACCCGAGGCATAGAGCAGCGGGATAAGGCCTGCGATCATCGCCGCCGTGGTCATCAGGATGGGGCGCAGACGGACCTTGGCAGCCTGCATTACGGCTTGCATCCGGTTCAGACCATGGAGCAGCTGCTCCTCCTTCGCCACCTCGCAGATCAGAATACCGTGCTTGGTAATCAGACCGACGAGGGTGATGAGACCGACCTGGGAGTAGATGTTCATGGTGGCCATGCCCCACGCCAGGGCGATCAGCGCGCCACTGATGGCCAGCGGCACCGACACCATGATGACCAGCGGGTCACGCACGGATTCGAACTGGATCGCCAGCACCAGGAAGATGATGGCCAGGGCCAGGGCGAAGGTGGCGTAGAGCGCATTTCCTTCGGTCACGAACTGGCGGGCTTCCCCCATGAAGTCGTAACGATAGCCTTGGGGCAGCTTCTCTTCCGCGGTCGCCTTGAACCAGTTGATCGCATCCCCCATGGCCACGCCAGGTGCCGGCACGGCGCCGATGGTGGCGGAGTTCAGCTGGTTGAAGTGGGGCAGGGCACGGGGCTCTCCCTTCACTTCAATCTTGATCAGGCTGCCCAGCGGGATCGACTTGCCGTCGGCGGCACGCACGTAGTACCCCTTGATGGACTCGGGGTTGAGACGGAACTTGCGCTCCACCTGCGGGATCACCTCGTAGGAGCGGCCATCCAGGTCGATACGGTTGACGTAACCGTCCGCCATCATGGTGCCCATGGTGACGCCGATGTCTTGCATGGTGATGCCGTAGGCACCTGCCTTGTCCTTGTCGATGCTGATCTTCATGGTGGCCGAGTCGTAGTTCAGATCGAGATCCGAATAAACGAACTGGCCGTTGGCCTGGGTTGCCGCCAGCATCTCACCCGCGATCAGGAACAGGCTCTCGAAGCTGTTCGGGGTGGTGATAACGAACTGGATGGGCAAACCGCTCGACGCCCCCGGCAGTTCCGGGAACTGGAAGGTGGTGATGGCCATCCCGGGGATGTCCTTCACCAGACCGGCGACCCGGTCCAGCACCTCTTTCTGGCTCGCTTCACGCTGGCTCCATGGCACCATGGAGGCGATACCGAACGCCTGATTGGAGTTGAACACCCCTGAGAAGACCTGGGAGTAAGCGATCTCCGGCTGGTCGTCCAGGACTTTGTTCACGTCCGCCATGGTGTTTTCGATGTAGTCCAGGTTGGCGTTGGAAGGGGCCGTCCCCAGCACCGCCATGACGCCTTTGTCCTCGGACGGGGCCAGCTCGCTCGGAATGAACTTGAACAGCAGCGGCAGGCTGGCGAACACGATGACGGCAAACAGGATGACCACGATGCGCTTTTGCATCACGGCATGGAGCATGGCGTCGTAGCGGGCCGTCATCCGGTCCAGCAGGTCGTGTACGGTACGCTCGAACTTGCCGGGCTCCTCGTTGGCCCTGAGCATCTTGGCGCACATCATGGGCGACAGGGTCAGGGCGATGATGCCCGAGACGAACACGGCGCCCGCCAGGGTCAGCGCGAACTCCTTGAACAGGGAGCCGGTGATGCCCCCCATCAGGGCGATGGGCGCATACACCGCCGCCAGGGTGACCGTCATGGCGATGACGGGCACGGCGATCTCCCGGGTACCTATGATGGCGGCCCGGAACGGCTCTTCCCCTTCCTTGATGTGACGATCGACGTTCTCCAGCACCACGATGGCGTCATCCACCACCAGACCGATGGCCAGCACCATCGCCAGCAGGGTCATGAGGTTTATGGAGAAGCCGAACATGTCCATCATCATCACCACGCCGATGAGGCTCAGGGGAATAGTGATGATGGGGATGATGACCGCCCGGAACGAACCGAGGAACAGGGTGATCACCACCAGTACGATGGCGGCCGCCTCCAGTATGGTCTTGATGACCTCGTGGATGGATTCGTTGATGGCGATGGTGGAGTCATACAGGACGTTCACCTGCATGGTGCTCGGCATGTTGCGTTTCAGGCTCGGCAGCAGCTCCAGCACATCGTGGGCGATGTTGATGGGGTTGGCTGTCGGGGCTGCGTTGATGGCCAGAACCACGGCCTCGCGGCCGTTGGCGCTGGCGCGATAGATGTCGTGGCTCTTCTCCAGGGAGACCTTGGCGATGTCGGAGAGACGGATCACCTTGCTGTCGCGGGTGGCGACCACCAGACGCTTGAGCTCTTCGATGTTGCCGACCTGGGTCTCGGCGTTGCCGTTGAACAGGGTGAAATAGCCGGTGGCCTGGCCGGTCGCGGACTGATAGTTGTTGCTGTTGAGCACCGTCATCACGTCGCTTGAGGTCAGGTCAAAGGCGGCCATCTTGGCCGGATCCAGCCACACCCGCAGGGCGAATTCGACCCCGCCATACAGATCCACCTTGGAGACCCCGCCCACGGTAAACAGCTGGGGCTTGATGACCCGCTCCAGGTAGTCGGTGATCTGGCTGGAGTTGAGCTCCGGGCTGGTGAAGCCCATGTAGAGCACCGCCGTGGTGGAGCCGGTGGAGGAGGTGACCGAAGGGTCTTCCGCCTCTTTGGGCAACTGGGAACGCACCGAGTTGACCTTGGCCAGGATGTCGGACAGCGCGGCGTTCGGATCGGTGTTGAGCTTCATGTACGCCGTCACCGTGGAACTGCCCAGCTGGCTCGAGGAGGTCATGAAGTCGATGTTGTCGGCCTGGGCGACCGCCTGCTCCAGAGGCTGGGTGATGAAGCCCTGGATCAGATCCGCACTGGCGCCATAGTAGCTGGTGTTGACCGTGATGACGGTATTGATCACCTCGGGGTATTCACGCACCTGCATCTTGAAGATGGCCTGGAAGCCCAGCAGGGCTATCAGGAAGCTGAGCGAGATCGCCAGCACAGGCCGTTTTATGAATATGTCAGTAAATCGCATCGCAGCTCTCCGCGCTTACAGCATCGGGGTTTGTGCCGGAACGGCAAGGGCATCGTTCTCGACCACGTGCACCTTGGTATCGTTGCTCAGGCGAACCTGACCCGACAGCACGATTTGATCGCCAGCCTTGATGCCGGACAGCACATGGACATCGTTGCCGCGACGCTCACCTGCCTTGACCACCACCTGCTTGGCGCGTTTCACGCCGTCAGCCTCGTGAATGACGTAGACGTTCTCGCCATAGAGGGTGAAGGAGATGGCGGACTGCGGGATCACGATCTGGTCTTTCACCGTGGGCAGTATGATGCTGGCGCGGGCGAACATGCCGGAACGGAGCTGGCCGTCGTTGTTCGGAATGTCTGCCTGCACCTGGATCAGGCCGCTCTGATAGTTGACCGCGGGCTCGATGGCCGTGATCTGGCCGTCAAACTGGGTCTGGGGATAGGCATCCACGTTGATCTTGATGGTCTGTCCCAGGGTGATTTTGGAGATGTCGGTCTGGGGCACGGTGAAGCGCAGGCGCATCACGCTGGTGTCTTCGAGGCGCACAATCTGGGTACCCGGTTCCAGATACTGGCCGAGGAAGACGTTGCGCAGGCCCACGGCACCGCTGAAGGGGGCTCGCACCTCACGACGGGCGATGGTGGCCTTCAGACTGTCGATGTCCGCCTCCAGGGAGCGGTAGCTTGCCTCGGCATCATCCAGCTGATCCCGGGAGATGGAGTTCTTCTGATAGAGGTTCTTGTAGCGCTCGAACTTGGCCCTGGCTGCCGGCAGCCTGGCCTGGGAGGAGTTCAGATTGGCTTTTTCCACACTGGAGTCCAGGCTCAGCAGCAGTTGATCCGCTTTGACATGTGCCCCCGATTCGAACCGGATGCTGTCGATGGTGCCTGACAGCTCGCTGGAGAGGGTGACCCCCTGGTTCGGCTCGATGAAGCCGATGGCTTCAATGGTGGGGACCCAGTCCTGCGCCTTGGTGACCATGGCGGTGACCGGGAACTCGGGCTCGGGCCGATTGGCCATGAACTCTGCAATCTTCTTCTGCTTGAACATATTGAAGCCGATGACACTGCCAAACAGGGCGAGTGCTATCAGCAACATGATGGCCATCCACTTTTTCATGAACAGGCTCCTGTGATGGAAACATTAGGGTTTAAAATGGCATTCCAGCTGGCCCGGATGACCGTCTCCAGCTGTTCCTGCGTCAATTCGAAATCGTGAACCCGGCGCTGCTGTGCCAGGTTGGCCACGCAATCCAGACTCAATGCTTGCAACACCAGAATGGGGAGATCGATGAAGAGTCCCTGTTGGCGTCCTTGCTCAAAGAAGCGCTCAAGTGGCGCCCACGTCGCCATTATGACCGGATCCCGCTCCAATTCAGCCCCCAATGGAGAACTTTCGTACTGCAATTTGCACTTGAGCGCATTGGGGTAGCTGGTGAAGATGGCATCGATGTTGAGCCAGAGGCGTCGATACTGCTCATAGGACACCTCTTCTATCTGCACACCTTCCATGACCAGGGGATGACACTTGAGGATAGTGTGCTGATAGAGCTGGCGGATCAGGTCATCCTTGTCGCTGAAATAGCGATAGATGGTGCCTGCCGCCACCTTGGCTTTCTTGGCGACCACGGCAATGGAAAGGCCGTAGAAGCCCTGCTCGCCGAGGATCTCGTGAGCTGCTTCGAAAATGCGTTCTTTCTTATCCATGGTTATCAGAGGTCAACGACTGAATGAACGTTCATTCATTCTAGGTGGGCGCAAAGGCAAGTCAAGCATTGCCCATCATCTCTGACCCTATGGGGTGAGGGATTCAAAAAGTAGTGGGGAATTGCTGGATCCAGCCTGAACAAAACAAAAATAGTTGAAAAGGGTCGGAAGTGATTGAAAAACAGGCACTTGATTCTTTGTGTCAAAAAAAGAGTAGACAAGGTCGGCATCATCATCAATAATGCGCCCCGTTCGACAGCGTAGCGCCCGTAGCTCAGCTGGATAGAGCGCTGCCCTCCGGAGGCAGAGGTCACAGGTTCGAATCCTGTCGGGCGCACCATCAAAAGTGCGCCGGTTAAACGGGCGTGTTGAAGAACGAAAACAGCTGTGGTGGCTGTAGCTCAGTTGGTAGAGTCCCGGATTGTGATTCCGGTTGTCGTGGGTTCGAGCCCCATCAGCCACCCCATTTTACAGCTTGTCAGGTACGCGAAGGTGGCGGAATTGGTAGACGCGCTAGCTTCAGGTGTTAGTGCCCCCCGGGTGTGAGGGTTCGAGTCCCTCTCTTCGCACCATACTTGCTGTATGACGAGGATGACCAGATGGTCATCTTTGTGTTTTTGGAATACCCCCCTCGGTGATTAGCGCAGCCCGGTAGCGCATCTGGTTTGGGACCAGAGGGTCAAAGGTTCGAATCCTTTATCACCGACCACATTTGAAAACCCCGCTCAGGCGGGGTTTTTGCTTTTTGGCGTTTCTCTTCCGTTTTTTCCTGTCACGTCTTTTTACACTTCTTCAGGCGCCTGTTCGCCACGAGTTCGCTATGCTGGGGCCCGGAGCCGCGAGACAGGGGACGCTCGGGCACGGACCAGATACAAGGCCTATGCATCACCATATCACTTCTCTTCAACTCTCCGTGCTGGCCATGGCCGCACTGCTGCTGGGTGGCTGCGCCCTGCAGCCGAAACCGGAAGATCTTCTGATGGGCGCCGCCCCCAAGCCAAAGGCCGAACTCGAGGCCACCTTGGTGACCAGTGGTGGCTTCTGCGTGACCCTGAGCGAGCAGGGCCGTCTGCTGACTCAGCCCTGCGATCAGCACTCGAACCAGTCATTCAGCTGGGATGTCGGTGCCCTGCAACTGGCCGGGGATTGCCTGGTCGCCAAAGGGGAGGATGGTCTGGGGATGGAGGCGTGCCGGGAGGAGAGCCATCAATGGTTGTGGCAGGGGGATCGTCTGTTCAATCGGCAGGTGTCACTGTGCCTGGATGTGGCGGGTCGCCGTCACAAGCCGGCCGTCCCCCTGCGCCTCGCCGAATGCTATGGCGGCGCCAACCAGAGCTTTGAGTGGACGCCATCCGGCACGCTGTTGAACCGTCTGGTGCGCCCGGCACTGACGTGGTGACAAGAGGGCGAGAAGCAAAAAGGGTGGCCCATGTGGCCACCCTTTTTCTATCCGCGACGGGGGTACCGTATCAGCGGGTCTGGGAGGCGAACAGTTTCTCCAGATAGACGGCGACGCCATCTTCATCGGAAGTGAGGGTCTGTTCGTGCTCTGGCAGGGCCTGTTTGAGGCGATCGTGGGCGTTGCCCATGACCACGCCACGGCCCACCATGCTCAGCATCTCGAAGTCGTTCATGCCATCGCCGAAGGCCACGGCCTGGGACATCTCCAGCCCGTGCTGCTCCAGCACGGCGCGCACGGCATTGCCCTTGTGCACGCCGGCGTGCATCACCTCGAGGCAGTCAGGCAGGGAGAAGGTGACGTTGATCCGATCACCATATTGCTGGTTGAGGTGCGCCTCTATCTTCAGCAGCTTGTCGTGGTCGCCGATGTAGAACACCTTGTTGATCCTGTCCTTCGGGTGGTTGGCCAGATCCGCCAGGCGGTAGCTGAAGCCGGAGTCGTGATGGAACTGCAGCAACCAGGGCAGCTCCTCTTCCACCAGCCACTCGTCGCCGTAGTAGACGTTGATGTGGATGGACGGATCGCGTTCCATGGCGATCAGCTCGGCCGCCACCGTGCTCGGCAGCGCCTGGTTGTAGACCAGTTGATCCTGCTTGTCGTGTACCACGGCGCCGTTGGAGGTAATGAGGTAGATATCCAGCCCCAGCGCATCGCGGATGCTGCGCACATCCACATGGTGACGGCCGGTGGCGACCACGAACTTGACGCCCTGATCGACCAGACGGTGCAGGGTATCCCGGGTGCGGGAGGAGATCTGGTGCTGCCCGTTGAGCAGGGTACCATCGAGATCGGACACAACTACCTTGAACATCATTACCTCGACTTCAATTGAACGCCGGGGGAGTGTACCCCAGCGTCTGCCGTCACCCCATTTATTTAGGGATCCAAAAAATAACCAGCCCCTTCTGGTTGCGTCAGTAGCGCGCGAAGAAGGCCAGGGTTGCATTGAGCGCGGCCTGACGCTGGGGATCCGCCTCGATGAAGAGCTCGTGCCAGGCCCCGTCGATGCGCAGCGGCTTGCCCCCTTCACATTGGGCCTTGGCGCAGAAGGCCTCCTGGGCGGCGTTGTCCACCACGCTGTCCTCGCCGGCCTGCAGCAGCAGCAGCGGCGTCTTGACGGCGCCGGCGTCGGCTACGGCCGCGTCCGATCCTGTGATGGCCTGATGGATCCAGTGGGCGGTGGCGCCCCCCAGCCTGACCTGGGGATGCTGTTCGTAGATCTGGCGGAAGGCCTGATAACGCGCCGTGCTGTGGGTCAGCTCGTTGTCGGCAAAGCCGTGATCCTCATAGGGTCCCTGACCCGGGCCGTAGGGGGGCTCGCCCACCCAGCCGCCGACCGTGCCGATGGTGGCCGCCAACCCCTTGGCCAGCCACTTGGGCAGGCCGCCGAGGTTGATGCCCATCATGGGGGAGGAGAGCACCGCCGCCTGGATGTCGTTCGGCCAGCGTTCCAGATAGCGGGCCGAGATGGCCCCCCCCATGGAGTGGGCCAGCAGGAACAGCTTGGCGGGTTGGTCCTGGGCGATCACTTCGTCATGAAACTGTTTGAGATCGGCGACATAGTCGTCGAACTGGTCGACATATCCCTTCTCTTTGTCGGCCAGCATGCGGTCTGACATTCCCTGGCCGCGATGATCGATGAGGTAGAGGCTGTAACCCTGGCGCCAGAGATCCCAGGCCAGCTCCTGATACTTGAGGTAGCTCTCGACCCGGCCGTTGACGATGAGGATGGCGCGATCGATCTTGGGCTGGCGCAGGGCGGCATAGCGGAGGGTGACCCCGTCCTTGCCCTTGAACTCCCCCTCGACGGCATGCTGGCGCCAGAAGTCGGGCAGGGTCTGCTGATAGAGGGCGGGGACGTCGGCTTCAGTAGTCAGCTGGTAAGGATTGCTCACGGCAAGGGCTCCGGCAGAAAACAGGGTCAGGGCCAGCAGGGGCAGGTGGTTAAGCTTCATCAGTGTACTCTTCCGAAGGATCATCCGATTGCTGGGCGGCCCAGCCCTTGCGGGTCAGCTGCATCTGCTGCCACCAGCGTTCGTCCGCCAGGATCTCGCCGGCCGGACCGAGCTGGGGGTAGGGCATCTCTTTCTCCTTGCAGAGCTGGGCATAGACGGGATAGCCCCCCTCGAACAAGATGGTGTTCTGTTCTTCAGGTGTGAGCGGGCAGCCGCGCTGATAGCAGCCGGCCAGTTCGCGCTGGCGCTGGGCCTCGTAGAGGATGGCGGCGGCGGCCACCGAGACGTTGAGGGACTGCACCATACCTACCATGGGGATGACGATATGGTGATCGGCCAGGGCCAGCGCCTCTTCGCCGATGCCGTGCTTCTCCTGGCCCACCAGGATGGCGGTGGGTCTGGTGTAGTCGATGGCGCGAAAGTCCACCGAGCTGTCGGAGAGGTGGGTCGCCAGGATCTGCATGCCGGAAGCTTTGAGTTCGGTCACGGCACTGCCGATGTCCGGGTGCAGCTTCACGTCCACCCAGTTCTGGCTGCCGCGGGCGGTGCCTTTGCGCTTGTGGATCCAGCTCTTGGGCCAGACCGCATGCACCCGGTGGATGCCGATGGCATCGGCGGTGCGCACGATGGCGGCCAGGTTGTGAGGTTTATGAACCTCTTCCATGCAGACGGTCAGGTCGAGCTGGCGCTGGGCCAGCATGTCGGAAATGCGTTTGAAGCGTTCAGGAGTCATGTCGGTTTCTATGTCGTGAGGCCGGTGCATGCAACAAGGCTGGTGGCCTGCGGCATGGGGCCCTGGGTATCTCTTGAAAAGCAGCAGGCGGCTTGCGCCGCCTGTGTTCAGTTTTTCTGTCGGCTCACCCTGAGCACGTTGGGCATGACCCGGATCTTGCGCATGATGTTGGCGAGGTGGATCCGGCTCTTGGTGGTGATGAGCAGGGTGACCACATAGACCCGGCCATCCTTCTCCTCGGTGCTGATGGCGTGGATGTTGGCGCCGGTGGCGGCAATCACGTTGGCCAGCTCCGCCAGGGCGCCCTGGTGATTGACGATCTCGATGCTGATGCCGGTGCGGAATTCCTGCTCCTGCTCCTTGTCCACCTCCCACTGCACCGGCAGGTATTTGTCCGGTTCGCGGCTGTAGCCCTTGATGTTGCGGCAGGACTCCTGGTGGATCACCAGTCCCTTGCCCGGGCTGATGTGGGCGATGATGGCATCCCCAGGAATGGGGCGGCAGCAGTTGGCGAAGGTGACCAGCATGCCGTCGGCGCCCTTGATCGGCATCTTTTTACTGGTGGATTTGGGCTGCTCTTCCGGCGGCAGCTCATCCCCGAGCATGCGGCGGGCCACCATGACGCTCATGGCGTTGCCAAGGCCCACGTCGGCCAGCAGCCCCTGCAGGTTCTCGTGTTTGGTATCGGCCAGCACCTGCTTGACGCGGGCTTCCGGGATGTCTTCGATGTTCTTGGCGCCGAGGGCATGGTTGAGCAGGCGGCGGCCCAGCACCACGGACTCTTCGGTGCGCAGGTTCTTGAGGAACTGACGTATCTTGGAGCGCGCCTTGGTGGTCACCACGAAGTTGAGCCAGGCCGCGTTCGGGCGGGCGCCGGGGGCCGTGATGATCTCCACCGTCTGACCGGAGTGCAGCGGGCTGCTGAGCGGATAGGGGTGGCGGTCGACCCGGGAACCGACGCAGGCGTGACCGATGTCGGTGTGCACCGTGTAGGCGAAGTCCACCGGGGTGGCGCCGGCGGGCAGCTCCATGATGCGGCCCTCCGGTGTGAAGACGTAGATCTCGTCGGGGAAGAGGTCGGTCTTGACTCCCTCGATGAACTCGAAGGAGCTGCCGGCGCTCTGTTGCAGCTCCAGCAGGCTCTGCATCCAGCGCTGGGCGCGGATCTGGGCCGTGGTGCCCGAGCTGTCCCCATCCTGCTTGTAGGCCCAGTGGGCGGCGACGCCCTTGTCGGCCATCTGGTCCATGAACTCGGTGCGGATCTGCACCTCCACCGGTACCCCGTGGGGCCCCACCAAGGAGGTGTGCAGGGACTGGTAGCCGTTGGTCTTGGGGATGGCGATGTAGTCCTTGAAGCGACCGGGGCGAGGCTTGTAGAGGCTGTGCATCTGCCCAAGCACCCGGTAGCAGGTGTCTATGTCTTTCACTCTCACTCTGAAAGCATAGATATCCATCACTTCGTGGAATTGCAGTTCTTTCTTCTCCATCTTGTTGTAGATGGAGAACAGGTTCTTCTCGCGTCCGCTCACTTGGGCATCGATGCCGGCTTCCCGCAGACGCCCCTCAATCTCGCTCTGGATGGAGTCGATGATCTCACGCCGGTTGCCACGGGCGCGGCGCACCGATTCCCGCAGTACCCGGGAGCGCATGGGGTAGAGCGCCTCGAAACCGAGCTCTTCCAGCTCGTTCTTCATGGTGTGAATACCGAGGCGGTTGGCGATGGGGGCGAAAATCTCGAGGGTTTCCCGGGCGATGCGGCGGCGCTTGTCCGGTCGCAAGGAGCCGAGGGTACGCATGTTGTGAGTGCGGTCGGCCAGCTTGATCAGGATGACCCGGATGTCCTGGGTCATGGCCATCATCATCTTGCGGAAGTTCTCGACCTGGGCTTCCTTGCGATCGCGGAACTTCAGCTTGTCGAGCTTGGAGACACCGGAGACCAGCTCGGCGACGGCGTTGCCAAACTGCTCGGCAAGATCGTCCTTGGTGACAGGGGTATCTTCGATGACGTCGTGCAGCACGGCAGCCATCAGGGTCTCGTGATCGAGGCGCATGTCGCCCAGGATGCGGGCCACGGCAACGGGATGAGTGATGTAGGGTTCACCACTGGAACGCATCTGTCCCTGGTGAGCATCACGGGCTACCACATAGGCTTGCCTGAGCTTCTCAACCTGCTCGGGTGGCAGGTAGGAACTGGCTATTTCTTTAAGATTTTCAAATAAATACAAGACAGTCCCCGCAGCGGTTAAACGGCAATCCGTGAAATTGAGGGTATGCCCTCGAGTTTGCGAGGTTTTCGAGCGGTTGTAAATGGGGAGAACAGCCGGCACCCGGGCGGGCGCCGACTATGGGAGGCGACTGACTTAGCCGCGACCTTCTGCGATGGCGGCAACGGCAGCCAGCTCGGCGGCTTCCTGCTCTTGCTGCTCGTAGCGGTCCTGAGTATCCATCACCTGGTTGTTGACCAGACCCAGTTCGATCTCGCGCAGGGCGATCACGGTCGGCTTGTCGTTCTCTTCGTCGACCAGGGGATCCTTGCCTTGTACCGCGATTTGACGAGCGCGGCGCGCGGCGACCAGCACCAGGTCAAAACGGTTACCTACCTGTTTTACAGCATCTTCTACAGTAACGCGGGCCATGCGGGACTCCAGTGTTTGGGCTTTCTGTGATTGAAAAAGCGGTGTTTAAAAATGACGCAAAAGTTTACTTGTTTTTGGCTTACTCTGCCAGTAGCTGTTTCAGCAAGTTTTGCTGGGCCTGCTGTTGCTGACGCATTACCAGGCGCTGGCACTCGATGACGGCCCTGAGCTGGAACAGTGCCAGCTCAAAGTCTTCATTGATGATGACATAATCATACTCGTCATAGTGCACCATTTCGGCAATGGCTTTCTCCATCCGGCCCTTGATCACCTCGGCGCTGTCCTGGCCGCGGCCGATCAGGCGGCGCTCCAGCTCCTCGCGGCTGGGAGGCAGGATGAAGATGGACTTGGTCGGCATCTGTTCGCGGATCTGGCGGGCGCCCTGCCAGTCGATGTCGAGGAAGACGTCGATGCCCTGCGCCAGGCAGGCCTCGATGGCGGCGCGGGAAGTGCCGTAGTAGTTGCCGAAGACTTCTGCCCACTCCAGAAAGTCACCGCGCTCGATCAGCGCCTTGAACTCTTCCACCTTGACGAAGTGGTAGTGCACCCCGTGCTCTTCACCGGGACGGGTGGCGCGGGTGGTATGGGAGACCGACAGCTGCATCTTGCCGGCGGCGTTGTGCTGGGTCAGCAAGGCATTGAGCAGGCTGGACTTACCGGCCCCGCTCGGGGAAGAGATGATATAGAGAGTGCCTTGTTGCGCCATGTCTGTACCTTTAAGCGATGATCCGCGCTTTGGTTGTAGCAGAGGCCGCCGTCTTGTGCCCGATAAGGGAGACGGTTGCTCGCAATGCGCGGAGGAATCAGAGTCAGGAGGATGTAAAGGCGGCGAATGTTAGCAGATGGGGGCGGATAAAAAAACGGCCGGAATCATATTCCAGCCGATCAAAATATCCGTAGCTTGCTGTGCGGGCGTTACCCGCATAGAGGGCCATTCTGCCCACGGAGCCGGGGCCGGGCCATCAGATTATCCCTGCGCCAGGGCTCGGAATTTCCGAGTTGCCCTGGGTCGGTAGAAGATGCTTGTCGGTACAGAGGCGGTCGAAGGCGGCGATGACCCGCTCGCGGCTTATCTTGGCCATGGCGTCCGGATCCTTGAGGCGGGTGCGCCAGCCGAGCTCGGCCAGCGGCTTGCCGGTCTCCTGCTCAATCAGTTCCTGATAGACGCTGACCAGATAATCCCGGCACAGATAGGGGCCGGTACGGGCGGGGTTGTGGTGGGCGTAGAGGCCGATCACGGGTGTCCCCACCAAGGTGGCCATGTGGGCCGGGCCGGTATCCGGGGCCAGCACCAGGCTCGCCTCGCCAATCAGCGCCAGCAATTGCTTGAGGCTGGTCTGCCCCACCAAATCTGCCGGCTTGCTCTGGCTGAGGCGCTGGATCTCGGCGGCGAGATCCCGCTCCAGCCTGGCCGGTCCGCCGCACAGATAGACCTGAAAGCCCTTGTCTGCGGCGTGATCCGCCAGCGCGGCATAGCCGGCGGCAGTCCAATTCTTGAATGCCTTGCTGGCAGCGGCGCAGATGAGCAGGGTCGGCTTGCCGCCAATTTTCTCCTTCGCCCAGGTCTGGTGCTTGGCGCTGATGGGCAGTTGCCAGTCCGGGGTCAGATCCTTTATCCCGAGCTCTTTGGCGAAGGCGAGAAAGCCGTCCAGGACGTGGGGGGAGGCGGGTGAGGGGACCCGATGGTTGGTGAACAGCCACTGACCGTCGCTGGCGCGCTCCCGATCAAACCCGAGTTTGACCTTGGCCTTGATGCCGAGGGTGGCGATGCTGGCGCGCATGGCGGCCTGCAGGTGGAGCAGGGCATCAAACCTGCGCCCCTTGAGGGTCTGCCAGAGATCGCCATAGCCTCGCCACCCCTTGCTCTTGTCGAAGGGAATGACCTCGACCCCCGGCAGATCGGCGAACAGGGTCGCCTCAATCTTGCCGGTGATCCAGGTGATGCGGGTCTGGGGCCACTCCCGCTGGATGACGCGCACCAGCGCCAGCGCGTGGCAGCAATCTCCGATGGCAGAGAGCCGCAGGATGCAGATGGAGGAGGGCGGCGTTTGGAACAGCGGCATGATGTGGCGCAACGATGGCAAAATGGATGGATGGCATTATGCAAACTCCCCTGTGGATTGTAAAATTGCGCCGGTTGCCCGACCGGCACGGCTTTCTGAATGGATGCCCTGCACCCACTATCGACCGGAATTCTCATCATGCTGACACACACCACCCACAACCAGGTCTGCTGGTATGCCGACGGAGTCTTCCGCGATCCTTCCCCTGCCTTGTTCGATCCTGTCTGGTGGCAGACCCATCGCCAGGTGGTGGGTTCTTCCATCGGTCGCGGGGTGACCTGGTTCGTGAAGGATGAATCCCGTCACTTGGTGCTGCGTCACTACTACCGTGGCGGCATGGTGGGCAAGCTGGTGCGTGACCGGTTCTGGTTTGAAGGGGTGGAGAGCAGCCGGGCCATGGCTGAATATCGTCTGCTGGCGACCCTGAGTGAACAGGGGCTGCCGGTGCCGCGCCCCTTTGCGGCCCGCATGGTCAAGCAGGGGCCCTTCTATCGGGCCGACATCCTGATCGAGCGCATTCGCGGCGCCAAGGATCTGGTGGCCCTGCTCAAGCAGGGGCCGATCGCCGGTGAGGTGTGGCACAAGATAGGCAAAACGGTGCGCCAGTTGCACGATGCAGGGGTCTATCATGCGGATCTCAACAGCCACAACCTGCTGCTCGACAAGGAGGGCAAGGTGTGGGTGATCGACTTCGACAAAGGAGCCATCCGCTCCCCCGGCAACTGGCAGCAGGCCAACCTGGAGCGGTTGCTGCGCTCCTTCAACAAGGAGTCGCAACTGCACACCAGCTTCCACTTCGTGCCGGAGAACTGGCAAGCGCTGATGGCAGGCTATCAGGGCAAGGTGGCGTGACGTCGGGCTTCACTTCGTAGCAAGCCCTGATGGCGGACCACCAGAGGCGAGAGGTGCGAGGCCAGCGATGCTGGCGCGGTTGCTCGGCGCCAGCACCAATGTTACTTATTGAGTGTGATTGCTTGGACAGATATTCAGATCCGGTTTCGAGGCGCGTGATGGAAAGGTATGAGACTCCCGGGGTTGAGGTCACCACTCCCCTTGAGGTGACGCTGATGGCACAGGCCATGGCGATGTTGGAGGCCGGGATCTGGACCTGGTCGGCCGGGCAGGGTCTGAAGCGGGACCCTTCCTGTCTGCAACTGCTGGGTCTGGAGGGGGGCGAGCTGGGAGATCTCGGCTGGCTGGATCGGGTACATCCGGATGATGCTCCCCGTCTGGCAGAGGCCCTGGAGGCCTGTCAGCAAGGGCGCAGCAACGGGCTTCGACTCGAGTACCGCATCCTGCACCATCAGGGCCATTACATCCGGCTGGAGGAGCGGGTCCGTCGCGACGAAGGGGGTCAACTGCTGGGGGTGGTTCGCCATCTGGATGCCGCCATGGCGCCCCTGGAGGATCGCCACGACACGGATCCCCTCACCGGCCTCGAGAGCCGCAGCCACTTCGAGCTGTTGCTGGATGAACGGCTGGCCAGCGAGAGCGGCAGTTTCTGTCTGCTGCAGTTCAGCGTGGATCACCGCAGCAAGATCCTGCAGTTGTTCGGGGAGGCGGCCTGCGACGCCATGCTGGCCAAGCTGGCCCGCATCGTGCGCCGCGAGCTGCGCCGGGAAGATCCCTTCGCCCGTTGGGACGAAGACGGCTTCATCCTGATGCTCTCCCAGACCGATCGGCTGAGTGGCCTGGAGATTGCCGAGCGGCTGCGTCTCGAGATCGCCGACGCCAGCCTGCTGCCCCAGCGCCCGGTGACCGTGAGCATCGGCTTGGTGCAGAGCCAGAGTGCCGAGCAGCTCGATCACCTGCTGGCCCGGTTGGCCTCCTGCCACGGTCAGGCGAAGCGGGAACACAACGCCGTGGTCGGCTGACGGCCAGTCACTGTCCGCGTACCCATTGACGCCGATGGACCCATCAGCGTCAATGGTTTTCAGTCAGCGCTCACTGACCTGCTGACGCTGGCAGACCCAGAGAGAAGCCAGCATCAGCAGGGCGCCCAGACCGAGCCTGAGCAGGTCGGTATCCTTTCCCCAGAGCACCAGATTGACCAGCAGACCCGCGGGGATCAAGGCGTTGTTCATGATGGCCAGCACGCCGCTGCTGACCAGGGTCGCCCCCTTGTTCCACAGGAAGTAGCCGAGCCCGGATGCCCCGACCCCCAGCCAGAAGAGGATGCCCCATTGCAGGGAGCTGGCGGGATATTGAGGTTTGCCCAGCAGCCACCAGGCGGGCAGGGCGATCACCAGGGCGCCCAGATAGAAGCAGCCGAACACCGCCAGCTGGGGCGGCTGCTCAGCCTCCCGGGCCAGCAGCACCTTGTAGCCTACCTGGCCCAGGGCGAAGCAGACGTTGGCGCCCTGCACCACCAGGAATCCCAGTACATAGTTTTCGGTCAGGCCGTCGAAACGGATGACGGCCGCCCCCAGCACCGCCAGCAGGGCCCCCCACAGATAGACAGGCTTGAAGCGCCCTTCCAGCAGGTCGTGGATCAGGGTGACATAGATGGGGGTGAAGATGGTGAACACCAGCACTTCCGGTACTGTCAATAGCAGGAAGGAGTGGTAGTAGAAGAGATACATGATGCCGAGCTGGATGGCACCGAGGGCCATCAGCTTGGCCACCAGATCGGGGCGCAGCCAGCGACGGCGCAGGAAGGGCAGAAACACCAGGCTGGCGAGCACGATGCGGGTCAGTACCGAGAAGTAGGCATCCACCTGACCGGCAAGGTAGACCCCGATCAGGCTGAAGGAGAAGGACCAGAGCAGGGTAACCCCTATCAAGTAGTTCATGTGATTGAATTGTCGTCAGTTGTCAATTTGGAGGGCGCTATGATGGCCGAGTTGGAAGGCGCGATCCAGCGTTTATGGGAAGGGTTGTCACAGATCGGAGCATTTGCCTTCGAGGCGAGCAACGGGGCCGGATCCGCCACCGACTGGTGCGGTCGCGGGGAGGGGGCCGTGGTGGTGACCGATCACCATGGGGGGTGGCTGTATGCCGAGACGGGTCGCTACACCACGCCCCATGGCCGGGAGCTGACCATGCACAACCGCTTCTGGTGGCAGCGCACCGCACGGGGGATCATGCTCTCCCACCTGCGCTACGAGCAGCCGGTGATGCTGTTCGAGCTGTTGCCCCGGGGGGACGGGCACTGGGTCACGGCCGAGCCTCACCGGTGCGGGCAGGATCACTACAGCGCCGAGCTGACCGAAACCGGCGAGGGTTTCCTGCTCACCTGGCAGATAACGGGGCCGCGCAAGAACGAGTGGTTGAGTTATCGCTACGGACCAGAGGCGCAGAGATAAAAAAACCGGCGCAGGGCGCCGGTAGAGGGGACAAATCGGAGGTTTTGTTAAAACGGTCCCAAAAACAGGAGAGATACACTCTCGTCACACACGCAGAGAGGGTCTTCAGGCATTCAGTGCATAGTTCAGCATGGCTTGCAGCTTGCTGTCGAAGAACCAGGGCAGCAGCACCATCAGCAGACCCAGCACCCCGGCCAGCCGGTGGCGATACTGCCAGCCGGCTATCAGTACCAGACCGCCGCAGAGGGTGGTCAGGATGCCTGACATAGGGCAGCCTCCCGCTGTTGGCGGCGCTGCTGTGCCCACTGGTTGAGGGCGACCGAACCCAGGATCAGGGCCAGCGCCACGCCCGTGGTGGACTGGATCTGCTCGCCGAGGAACAGGGCTCCCAGCATGACGCCGAACAGCGGCACCAGGTAGTTGCTGAAGGAGGCGAAGGTCGGGCCCGCCTTCTGGATCAGCGCCATGTAGAGGAAGTAGACCAGGCCGGTACAGAAGATCCCCAGCATGGCGACGGCGCCCATGGCCTGCTGGCTCGGCAGGGTGAGGGTGCTCAGGTCGGCCACGAAGGGCGCGGCCAGCAGCAGCTGGATGGCCGAGGAGATCAGGATGTTGCGGGCCACGACCACAGGATGGTCCTTGGCGAAGCGCTTGATCATCAGCAGGCCGATGGCGAAGCAGCTGGCACCGAACAGGATGGCCATGGCACCGAGCAGGCCGGCATTCATGCCGCTGGTCAGCTTGGGCCAGAACAGTACCAGCACGCCGACGAAGCCGATGATCACGGAGACGAGGCCGCCCTTGGTGATTCTTTCACCAGAAATAAACAAGGGAGCCGCCAGAATGGTCACAAAGGGGATACAACCCATGACCACGGCCGCGATGGCGCTGTCCACATACTGTTGTCCCCAGGCCACCATGATGAAGGGGATGGTGGCGTCGAGCAGGGCGATCAGCATATAGGTTCGCCAGGGTGTGTGTTCACTCTTGAGGCGCATGAACAGGCAGAGTAGACCCAGGGTCAGGCTGCCGCACAGGGCGCGTCCGGCGGCCACCATGATGGGGGGCAGTTCAGCCACGGCCTGGTGCATGAAAATGAACTGGGAGCCCCACAACAGGCCGATCGCCAGCAACAACAGATAGCTACGCATTTGAATCTCCGATGTAATTCGCCTGCGCATTCTATGCAATCTGCTACTATGCCAAAAATGAATTGTCGTCATTCAACTATGGCCAATATCGATGGAACTGCCCCTCTCCCGCCTCGACCTCAACCTGCTCACCGTGTTCGACATGCTGATGCAGGAGCGCAACGTCACTCGCGCCGCCGAACGGCTGCACCTCTCCCAGTCCACCGTCAGCCATGCGCTGGGGCGCTTGCGCCAGGCGCTGGATGACCCCCTGTTCGTGATGAGCCGGCGCGAGATGATGCCGACCGAACGGGCCAAGGCGCTGGCGAGCCCGGTGCGCCAGGCGCTGGCCATGCTGGAGCAGGGGCTGCGTCAGGCCAAGGGATTCGACCCGGCAAGTGCCCGGCGGATCTTTCGTATCGCCACCCCGGGCTCGGTGGAGCACGGCCTGGTGCCGGTGCTGGTGGAGTGGATGGTGCAGCAGGCTCCCCACTGCCGACTGGAAGTGTGCGAGCTGGCGGACAGCGACTACGAGCGGGAGTTGGAGAAGGGGGAACTGGATCTGGTGATCGGGTTTGCCGGTGCCAACCACCTCTCGCCCCGGTTGTGGCGCGAGGAGTGGTTCAGCAATCCGCTGGTCTGTTTGTCGCCCCTCGGCAGCGCCCTGCCCGACATGCTGGGGTCGGGAGAACTGGTCAGCCGCCCCCATATCCACACCTCCAGCTGGGGCCACAGCCAGGCCATGGTGGATCTCTGGCTGGCCCGTTTCGGGGTGGAGCGGGACCTGGGGGTCAGGCTGCCGAGCTTTATGGCGGTACCGCCGCTGATGGCGACCGGCCGCTACCTGGTGGTGGTGCCCGAGATGATCGGGCGCCACTTCTGTCGCCACTATCCGTTGCGCTTGCACCAGCTGGAACCCGCCATCCCCATCGTCTACCTGATGGCGGGCCACCCGCTCAGTGCCCATGACGAGGCGATCGGCTGGTTCAAGGGGTTGTTGCACCGGCTGGCGAGGGAGCGCTACGGCGCGGATGCGCTCGGCCATCCCGCGCCGCAGGGGGCAGATCACGCCAATCCGGAGAAGTAGTCCAGCCCCATCGCACCCTTCACCTCGGCCAGCACCTCGTCGGTGAGGGCCCGGGCCTGCTGGGTGCCCTGCTGCAACAGGCGCAGCAGCTGGCGCTTGTCGGCGATGGCTGCCTCGCGCCGCTCCCGCATCGGAGCGAGCAGGGTCTGCAGGCAGTCGTTGAGTACCTGCTTGCAGCGCATGTCCCCCAGACCACCGCGCTGGTAATGGGCCTTCATCTCGGCCACCAGTGCCTTGTCGGGGTGGAAGGCATCCAGATAGGCGAACACCGTATTGCCCTCCACCTGACCCGGATCGCTCACCTTGAGGTGATTGGGGTCGGTATACATGGCGAACACCGCCTGCTTGATCTCGCCGCTCGACATGCCGAGTTCGATGGTGTTGCCAAGGGACTTGGACATCTTGGCCTTGCCGTCGATGCCGGGCAGGCGGCCGGTGTCGCTCAGGATGGGCTGGCACTCGGTCAGCACCTCTTTGCCAACCAGAGTGTTGAAGCGGCGCACTATCTCGTTGGTCTGCTCCAGCATGGGCAGCTGATCCTCGCCCACCGGCACATGGGTGGCACGAAAGGCGGTGATGTCGGCGGCCTGGCTGACCGGATAGACGAGGAAGCCGGCGGGCAGGCTGCGCTCGAACCCTTTCTGCTGGATCTCGGCCTTCACCGTGGGGTTGCGCTCCAGCCGGGCGACGCTGACCAGGTTGAGGTAGTAGGTCGTGAGTTCGGCGAGGGCGGGCAGGGCGCTCTGCAGGCAGAAGGTGGTCTTGGCCGGGTCGAGGCCGGCGGCCAGGTAGTCGGCCATTACCTCCAGTACGTGATCGGTCACCTTGGCCGGGTTGTGGCCGTTGTCGGTCAGCGCCTGCAGATCGGCGATCATGACGAACTGGCGGTAATGGTGCTGGGCGGCCACGCGCTGGCGCAGGGAGCCGACGTAGTGGCCGATGTGCAGTTTGCCGGTGGGGCGGTCGCCGGTCAGGATCACGGGGTTGTGCATGTCACTCTCTCCAGTGGGGTGAGCCGGGAGGCGACAAAGGGATGAAAACAATGACCGCCTCTCGGCGGTCACGGTGTTTTCTTTGGGAAATTCTACATAGAAAAGCAGTGCCGCCTGTTTAGAAGCGGCACCACCAGTAGTTGTGATTGAATGAGGTCATATTCATGGCAAATCACACTACGCCTGTTCAATCACTTCTGCAAGGGCACGACCAGCATGTCGCAGGGCACGGTATTCATCAGCTGGCGTGCGCTCGAGGTGAGCAGGCTCCAGAAGCTCTGGCGATGGCCGCACACCAGCAGGTCGATCTGGTAGTCCTTGACCGCCTGGTTAACCCGCTCGCTCAGATCGCCGCAGATGACCAGCTTCTTCTCGATGGGGTAGTCCACCGAGGCGAGGAAGGCTTCCAGCTTCTCCTTCGCTTCGGCGATCACCTGGTCCTGCACGTTGTCGATGTCGATGTCGATCATCTCGGTGTAGAGATCCTTGAGGTCCACATCCACATGGATCACCGACAGCTTGGCGCCGTTGGAGCGGGCCCGGTCGACCGCCTTCTCGATCACCTTGCGGTTGTCTTCCGACAGGTCGATCGCGGCCAGTACGTGTTTGTAATAGGTTCCATTCATGGGAGTTCTCCTCACTGATCCTGGGTCCACTATACCAATGTCTGCTGAAACTAAAACGGCATCGTCGCCACAGTTTCAGGATTTGCCTGACCCCGAACCGGAAGGCGTAGAGGTGCAGGTGGCCGGGGAGTGCATATTTTGAACAGGAGTTTGACGCCGGTCACAGGCGTGCTATTGCCCCCGAGAAGGTGGGGAAATAGGATGTGCCCGTGCTTCGCAATGAACACAAAACAACAAAAAGCATCTGAATACCGCTTTGGGGAGCCTCGCGCTCCCTTTTGTTTTTCTGCCCTCTTCCAGTCCATATCCCGTCCGACATCAAGGTAATCCCGCCCCCCTTGGTTATGCTGTAGCCAGTTCCCTTGGCAAAACGACCAGGGCTCCTCACCTGCAACCGGGTGACGCTGTCATGGCCGTTTCTCATGTCCCACCGATGCACCGGAGAGTCCTTCATGATCATTCATCCCCAGATCCAGGGTTGTGTTGCCCGCAATTGCCACCCCATGGGTTGTCGCGCCGCCGTGCTGCAACAGATCGAACAGGTGCGGGCGGCGGGGCCGTTCAACGGGCCGAAACGGGTGCTGGTGCTGGGGGCATCGTCCGGTTTCGGGCTGGCGTCCCGGATCGCGCTCACCTTCGGTGCCGGGGCCGATACCCTGGGCGTCTCGTTCGAGCGGGGTCCCTCCGACAAGGGGCTCGGCAGTGCTGGCTGGTACAACAACATCTGGTTTCGTCAGGCGGCGGAGCAAGCCGGTCGCATCGCCGTCAACCTGATCGGAGATGCCTTCTCCGACACCATGCGCCAGCAGGCCATCGACGTCATCCGCCAGCGACTCGGGCAGGTGGATCTGGTGGTCTATTCGCTGGCGAGCGGAGTCAGGGTGATGCCGGATGGCACACAGGTACGCTCGGTGCTCAAGACCACAGGCCAGCCGCTGCAAGGCTGGGGGCTGGATCTGGAGCACGATGCGCTGGTGCAGCAGTCGCTGGTGCCAGCCACCCCGGAGGAGATCCGCGACACCGTCACCGTGATGGGGGGCGAGGACTGGCAGCGCTGGATGCAGGCATTGCAGCAGGCGGATTGCCTGGCCCCCGGCGCCCGGACCGTTGCCTACTCCTATATCGGCCCCGAGTCCACCTATCCCCTCTATCGGGACGGCACCATCGGCTATGCCAAGGAGCACCTGCACGCCACCGCCGAGACCATCAACCTGCAACTTGCCGGGATTGGCGGTCATGCCTGGGTGTCGGTCTGCAAGGCGCTGGTGACCAAGGCGAGCGTGTTTATTCCGGTGCTGCCTGTCTATCTGGGCCTGTTGATGGGGGTGATGAAGGAGCGTGGTGTCCACGAGGGCTGCATCGAGCAGATGCAGCGGCTGTTTGCCGACAAGATGTACGGGCCCAGAGGGGTCGTCGCCGATGGCAACCGGCTGATCCGGATGGATGACCACGAGCTTGAGCCAGCGGTGCAGGCCGCCGTCTCGGCACTCTGGCCCAAGGTGACGCCGGAGAACTTCCGCACCCTGGGGGATTTTGCCGGGTTGCGCCAGGAGTTCATGCAGCTCAACGGCTTCGAGCTGCCGGGGGTGGATTACGGTGCGCCGGTGAACGTGGCGTCACTCACTGAGCTGACGCCCTGACACCCGCACGAGGGGCATCAGGCGACGTTGCAGGCCAGTTCAGGGGAAAGGTGGGGAGACTGGGCCAGCACGGTCTGGTTGCGCCCCTGGCGTTTCGCCTGATACATGGCCATGTCGGCCCGATGGATGAGCTGGCTCAGGCTGTCATCCTGCGTCGAGCGTTCCGCCACTCCGATGCTGATGGTCATGTGGGGGGCGGCCAGGTAGGCGATCCGGCTTCTCAGCTGCTCCGCCAGCCGCCAGCAGGTGGCCCCGTCCTGGGTCATGGCCACCAGAAATTCTTCCCCGCCCCAGCGCCCGATCAATTGCTGGTCCGGTGCCCAGTTCTTGAGCTCCCTGGCCAACTGCCGGATAGCCTGATCCCCCGCCTGGTGACCATGCTTGTCGTTGATCTGCTTGAAGTGATCGATGTCGATGATGAGCAGGGTCAGGGGCGTTTCGTGCAGCCACTGTTGACCCAGTCTCTCCAGCAGGGCGCGTCGGTTGGGCAGCCCGGTCAGCTGATCGAAGGTGGCTAGCTTGTAGAGGTGGCGCGAGCTGCGGTGGAGCCTGCGGGTGGTGAGCCCGAGCAGGATCAGGGCGACGGCCAGCAGCACCAGCAGCAGCAATTGGTAGTAGCGGGCACTCTGCTGGTAGAGCAGTTGCTGGCGCTTGTTCTCGTTCTCCTGCTGCAGCGCGCGATTGCTGGCCTCGCTGCGAGCCAGATCCATCTCGACCTGGAAGGCGGCCGCGTGCTGGCTCAGGGTCTGGTTGAAGTGCTGCTTGTAGTACTGCATGTAGCGGGTCATGGCCCCGTAGGCCTCGGGGTAGCGGCCCAGATCGGCCAGTAACCTGGCCTGCATCGCCCGACCATCCATGGAGAGAGGGGCGGTGTGCTCCATCAGCAGTTGCAGGGCCAGCTGCTTCTCGCCACGACCCAGCAGGGTTCTTGCCCTGATCTCGGTCAGACGGGAGGCCGCCTGCGGGCTATCCAGCCTGTCATAGATGGCTTGTGCCTCCTCCAGGCTGCGCCAGGCTGAGTGCCAGTCCGCCCGTGCGTTGAACACCATGGCCTGGTAGCCGAGGACGATGGCACGATAGTGGGGTGACAGGCTCGGCGTGGCCAGCAGGGTATCGAGCAACTGGCTGGCTCTGGCAGGCTGGCCCATGTCGATGTAGAGCCTGGCCATGTTGGCCCGGATGATGGCCTGGCTGTTGGGTTCGTTGAGCTGCACCATCTGGCCGAGGGCATCCTGATAATAGGTCTCGGCCTCACGGTAGAGATTGAGGTCCGCATAGAGATTGCCGAGGGTCATCAGCAGACGGCCGCACTGCAAGGTGGAGAGGACGGAACCCGGCTCTTTCTGCTTGAGGTGATAGGCGGTCTTGAGCTCGAGGATCGCCTCTTTCATCTGCTGGGTACGGTAGAGGGCGAGCCCGTTGAGGGCATGCCACTCCGAGACCTGCCTGGGGTGATGCCGGACCGCTGGCCAGAGCTGGGTGAGCAGCTCGAGCGCCTGATCCGGCGTATCGGCATCCAGGGTCAGGGCAATCTGCTGCAACCGGAAGTCGAGCAGGCGCAGGGTCTCCTGCTGGGCATTGGCCAGACCGCGGGCGCGGGCATTGTCGCGCTGTGCCTGGGGATAGCGGCCAAGGGCTGCCTGGGCCAGGGACCTGGCGTAGAACAGTTCCATATCCTGCTGGGGACTGGCGTCGAGGCGCTGCAGATAGCCGACGGGATCGCGCACCGCCTGCAATTCAGCCTCTTTCAGCAAGGAGGGAGCTGCCTGTAACTGGGTCATCCAGAGCAGCGCCAGTGCCATTATGAATCTCATTGAATCCTTTCCCCGACCAATGGCGCCATCATAATGGCTGATGTCACCTACACCATGTTTCTTTGCTTCTCTATAACCGTATGGGGGAGAGGATGAGGTGAAAAGTCGTCGCAACTGCGGGGTGCGTCGGTTGTCTCTGGTTGCGTCAGGATGCAACAGTGGCGACAATCGTGGGCAAATCACAGTGGAGAATCATCATGTTGGCCAAAGCCATGATCGAGAAGTTGAACGAGCAGATTAATCTTGAATTCTATTCCTCCAACCTCTACCTGCAGATGAGCGCCTGGTGCGAGGACAAGGGCTTCGAGGGGGCCGCCACCTTCCTGCGCCAGCATGCGGTCGAGGAGCGCCAGCACATGGAGCGCCTGTTCACCTACGTGAGCGAGACCGGCGCCATGCCGGTACTGGGGGCCATCGAAGCGCCTCCCCACGAATTCAAGTCCCTGGGTGACATCTTCCGCACCACCCTGGAGCACGAGTATCACATCACCAAGTGCATCAACGGTCTGGCCCACGTCGCCTTCACCACCCAGGATTACTCCACCTTCAACTTCCTGCAGTGGTACGTGGCCGAGCAGCACGAAGAGGAGAAGCTGTTCAAGAGCATCGTCGACCGTCTGAGCCTGGTGGGCGAGGATGGCAAGGGCCTCTATTTCATCGACAAGGAGCTGGCCGAGCTGGCCAAGGGCGCCCCGGCCAGCATCATGGACGGCAACGCCTGATAGTCGTGGACACTTAGTGTTCAGTCAGTACAATGACGGCCCCTTGTAAAGGGGCCGTTTTCTATTTGCAGGTGTCCTTGTACCGCTGTGCTGGTGTCTGCCGGGTACAATGACGGTCCTTTAAGGTAAAGGGGCCGTTTTTCTTTTGATGGGTGAGTGACGATGAAACAGGTGGATGTGGTGGTGATCGGTGCCGGGGCGGCCGGATTGATGTGTGCGGCCCAGGCTGGCTACCGGGGTCGCTCCGTGCTGGTGCTCGACAACGCCAAGAAGCCGGGCCGCAAGATCCTCATCAGCGGCGGCGGTCGCTGCAACTTCACCAATCATCAGGCGGGTCCCCATGCCTTCCTTTCGGCCAACCCCCACTTCTGCAAATCGGCGCTGGCGCGCTATACCCAGCAGGATTTCATCGATCTGGTGGACAGGCACGGCCTGAACTACCACGAGAAGACCCTGGGCCAGCTCTTCTGCGACGACAGCGCCAAGGATATCGTCGACATCCTGCTGACCGAGTGCGACTGGGCTGGCGTGACCCTGCAGTTCCAGACCGAGATCCTCACCGTCAGCAAGACAGATGAAGGCTTCGTGCTCGACACCAGCAAGGGGGAGATCGCCTGCTCGTCGCTGGTGGTCGCCACCGGCGGTCTCTCCATGCCGAAACTCGGTGCCACCCCTTACGGCTTCAAGCTGGCGGAGCAGTTCGGCCTCACCGTGTTGCCGACTCGCGCCGGGCTGGTGCCCTTTACCCTGCATCAGGCCGACAAGGAGGCCTTCGCCGATCTGGCGGGGGTCAGCCTGCCGGTGGCGGTGACCGCCGAGGACGGCACCCGCTTCAAGGAGGCCATGCTGTTCACCCATCGCGGCCTCTCCGGCCCCGCCATCCTGCAGATCTCCTCTTTTTGGCTGGCGGGGGAGAAGATCCACATCAACCTGCTGCCGGACCTCGACATTCCAGAGACCCTCAAGACCTGGGCCCAGGCCCATCCTGCCCAGGAGCTGAAAACCGTGCTGGGGCGCGAGCTGCCCAAGCGTTTCGTCGACAAGCTGGTGGAGCTGGGATGGCTGGTGAGCAAGCCGATGCGCCAGTACAACGAACGGGAGCTGGAGGTGGTGGCCACCCTGCTGGGGGATTGGCAGATCCTGCCCAACGGCACCGAAGGGTATCGCACCGCCGAAGTGACCCTGGGGGGAGTGGATACCAACGCGCTCTCCTCCAAGACCATGGAGGCGCGCACCGTGCCCGGCCTCTACTTCATCGGCGAAGTGGTGGACGTGACCGGCTGGCTCGGTGGTTACAACTTCCAGTGGGCCTGGTCGTCGGGCTGGGTGGCAGGCCAGTACTGCTGAGGGATGCCGCATCCATGCTGTGAATGGTCCCGTCAGCGGCCTCTCGGGTGACAACTTCCAGTGGGCCCGGTCGTCGGGCTGGGGGAGAGGCCGTACTGCTGACAAAGAGGCTCGGCGGATGAGTCCGAGCGGATCGGGCCGTGTCAGACGGCCCGAGTGATGGAACCAGACGCGGCCTGCTCAGGCCGCGTTTTTTATGGTCGGTCGCTGGCTGCCGGTTGGCCTCTAGCCTCTCCTGATATTGGGCAGGAAGGCGGTCAGCAGGCCAATAAGGGGCAGATAGGCGCAGACCTGATAGACGGTTTCGATGCTGGTGGCATCGGCCAATTTGCCCAGCAGGGCGGCCCCTATCCCTCCCATACCGAAGGCGAAGCCGAAGAAGAGGCCGGAAATGGTGCCGACCTTGCCGGGTACCAGATCCTGGGCGTAGACCAGGATGGCGGAGAAGGCCGACGCCAGGATGAGGCCGATGACGATCGACAGCACCGAGGTCCAGAACAGGTCGACGTGGGGCAGCAGCAGGGTGAAGGGAGCGACGCCGAGCGGCCCGCCGAGCACCGTCCCCGCCGCGACGGCAAACAGGAAGGCGAACAGATAGAGCTGGGCGCTCTCCAGCGACAGGTGGAACTTGTCCATCAGGTAGAAGGTGTAATAGCTGCTCAGGCTGGCCATGTAGAAGAACTTGGAGAACATCAGCAGACCGAGGATAGCCAGTGACCAGCCAATCTGGCGGCGGCTCAGGCCGGTGCCAGCATGGGCCCTCATCCGCCGATGGAAGCTGGCGGCATGGTGGCTGGACCAGCGGCCGACGAAGCTGAGCACGATGACCCCGATGAGTGCGAACAACGAGAACCAGGCCGCACTGCCCTGTCCCTTCGGCACGATGATGAGCGCCGCGAGCAGGGGGCCGATGGCCGATCCCAGATTGCCGCCGATCTGGAACAGAGACTGGGCCAGACCAGGCTGGTTGCCGGCCGCCATGCGGGCGACCCGGGAAGATTCAGGGTGGAAGACGGAGGAGCCCATGCCGATCAGCATGGCCGACAACAGCACGGCGCCAAAGCTGCCTGCCTGCGACAGGTAGAGCAGCCCCACCAGCGTGAAGCCCATGCCCAGAGGCAGGGAGTAGGGCATGGGTCTGCGGTCGGTATAGAGGCCGATCAGGGGTTGCAGCAGCGAGGCCGTGAACTGGTAGGTGAGGGTGATGAGACCTATCTGGGTGAACGACAGATCGAGCCCCAGCTTCAGGAGGGGATAGATGGCCAGCAGTACCGACTGCATCATGTCGTTCAACAGGTGCGAGAAGCTGATGGCGGCGATCACCGGATAAGCGGTGGTAGTCGGGTTGTCCACCGCGGGCGGGGCGGTGATCGGGGTGTCGGTACTCAAGGTCTTGTCCATGGCTGGGGGATCACTCCCTCTACCATGCCCTATCCCGGCGTATCTGGACATAACCAAAGTGGGCGAACTCTCGGATTGCGTTCGCGTGGCGCGCAGGCCGTTCATGCTGACGGCGTGTGGATGGCTGGTCAGATCTTGTTCTTGGCGCGGGGCGGATTAGTATAGAAGGCCTGCCGCCGTTATCCGGCTCATCACCCGCCATGGAGGGAACATGTTCGAAAGCCTGGGTGTCATCAACGTCTGGACCTATCTGGTCGGTCTCTTCTTCATCATCATCGCCCCGGGCCCGAACTCCCTCTACGTGCTGCGAACCGGTGCCGTGCGCGGCATAGGCCCGGGTTATCGCGCCGCCCTCGGCGTCTTCGTCGGCGATGCCATCCTCATTTTCTGCGCCTATCTGGGGATCGCGTCCCTCATTCGCACTACCCCATTGCTGTTTACCCTGGTGCGCTATCTGGGCGCCATCTACCTGCTTTATCTGGGGGTGAAGATCCTGCACGCGAACTTCATCGCCAAAAAGGCGGGACCGGCGTCCGAGATGGATCCCGGTGAGCGCTATTTTACCAAGGCCCTCACCCTGAGCCTCACCAATCCCAAAGCGATCCTGTTCTACGTCTCTTTCTTCGTGCAGTTCATCGACTTCAGCTATGCCCACACCTGGATCTCCTACCTGGTGCTGGCTGGCATGCTGGAAGCGATGAGCTTCGTCTACCTGACCCTGCTGATCTTCGGCGGTACCCTGATGGCCCGCTTTTTCCGTCAGCGCCAGACGGCGGCCCGTCTCGGCAACGGCCTTATCGGCCTCTTCTTCATGGGGTTTGCGGCCAGGCTGGCGACGCTCTCCTCCTGACCCTGGGGATTGCTGACCGTCCGGTGTCGGGCACCTAGTCTGGCCAGCAATCCTTGCCCACCGGGATGAAGCGGGACTGGTAGATGATGAGCTTCTGGTTGCCCGGCTGATTGATCCCGGGATTGTGGTAGGTCTCCCCGGGCAGCAGGTACTTGCTGTCCGCCTCGCTGTCCGCCTGCTGGCAGCCCCGTTTCACCATGAACTCGAAATAGGTGTTGCCGGTATTGGTGATGGCGCTCTGTACCGGGTCCAGCTGGTATGCAAAACGTGACTGACGCGGGCGCACCACCAGGATGGACTGCAGGGCCAGCTTCACCTCGACGGTTCCCCGGTGCTGCGTCTGGCTGCCTTCATCCACCTGGGCTGCTGGTGACTCGGTGAAGGTGATGCGGTAGTAACGCTCATGGTCATCGGCGGGCCCCTTGTAGTAGAACTTGACGTTCTGGGCATGTCTGGCGTGCAGGGTGAAGCGCCTGGGGGCAAACAGCAGCTCACCGGGGACGCTGGGCAGTGTCCTGCCTCTAGCCGTGGGGTCGCTGATTTTTTCCATCTGTATGTCGTACAGCTTGGGTGAAGCACTGTTGTTGGTCAGGGTTCTGGTAATGAACTCCTGCTCTGGCGCCATGGCAAGAGTCATGGCGCCGATGTCGAGGGCGGCGACCTGTGAGGCCAGCAAGCCGCCCAGCAAGGGCCAAAGTAGACGATGCATGTTGTACTCCATGGTCAGCGCCAGGTCCCCTTGATGGTGATGGTGCCGCTTTGTTCCACCTCGCCTTCCCACATCTCGTCGCCCATGGTGCGCTGCACCATGGGATCGGTCAGGTCGAATTCCAGCGCCAGCTTGTAAAACCGGGTGATGCCCTGGCCGTTGACGGGATCATTCCACTCCTGTGGTGGTTGATTGTCCTGTATTCCGAGGGTGCGAATATCCACCGGTGTGCGATCGCAGCGAATGGCGTGCCGTGAACCCGCGCCATGAGCCACCGAATCGAATACCAGCCTGGTAGGGATGGGGACGGCCTGTTCAGGAGCTGAGGAGCCTGCCGGATAGAAAGTGCAATATCCCCGATAGGGCGAACCTCTGTCCTGTGAAATAGAAATTTCCAGCATATCGGCACTGATGGGGCCGCTATGGAAGGTGCGAACAAGTCCCTGATATGAGATCATGTTTGTCATCTGGAGCCATGAAAAAGGGTTCATCATGAGTCATCAGCTCACCTTCGCCGACAGTGAATTCAGCAGTAAGCGCCGTCAGACCAGAAAAGAGATTTTCTTGTCCCGCATGGAGCAGATTCTGCCATGGCAAAACATGGTGGAAGTCATCGAGCCGTTTTATCCCAAGGCTGGTAATGGCCGGCGACCTTATCCGCTGGAAACCATGCTACGCATTCACTGCATGCAGCATTGGTACAACCTGAGCGATGGCGCGATGGAAGATGCTCTGTAC
>NZ_JAPCIZ010000032.1:0-46830 GCF_027707725.1 Aeromonas sp. QDB25
ACAAGATCAAAGTGATAAAGCGCATGGCATATGGATTTAGGGACTCAGAATACTTTTTTCTGAAAATCAAGGCGGCCTTCCCCGGAAAGCCGCGATGAACCTAAAAAAACCCGCCTCTCGGCGGGTTTTTCAGTGCATCGGACTGCGGGTCGATTACTCGGCCTGGGCTGCCTGGATGCCGGTCAAGGCGATGGTGTAGACGATGTCGTCCACCAGGGCGCCACGGGAGAGGTCGTTGACCGGCTTGCGCATGCCTTGCAGCATGGGGCCGATGGAGACCAGCTCGGCGGAGCGCTGTACCGCCTTGTAGGTGGTGTTGCCGGTGTTCAGATCCGGGAACACGAACACGGTGGCCTTGCCGGCAACCGGGGAGTTCGGTGCCTTGGACTTGGCGACGTTCTCCATGATGGCCGCATCGTACTGCAGCGGGCCGTCGATGATGAGGTCGGGACGCTTGGCCTTGGCCAGCTCGGTCGCTTCACGCACTTTCTCCACGTCCGCGCCGGCGCCGGAGGTGCCGGTGGAGTAGGAGATCATGGCCACGCGCGGCTCGATGCCGAAGGCGGCAGCGGAGTCGGCGGACTGGATGGCGATCTCGGCCAATTGCTCGGCGGTGGGATCCGGGTTGATGGCGCAGTCACCGTAGACCAGTACCTGGTCCGGCAGCAGCATGAAGAAGATGGAGGAGATCAGGGAAGAGCCCGGGGCGGTCTTGATGATCTGCATCGGCGGACGGATGGTGTTGGCAGTGGTGTGCACGGCGCCGGATACCAGACCGTCAACTTCATTGCGCTCCAGCATCATGGTACCCAGTACCACGTTGTCTTCCAGCTGCTCGCGGGCAACCACTTCGGTCATGCCCTTGTTCTTGCGCAGCTCGACCAGACGGGCCACGTAACGCTCGCGTACGGCAACGGGATCGATGATCTCGACGCGGTCGGTCAGGATCACGCCCTGCTGTTCGGCAACACGGCGGATCTCGTCCGGGTTGCCCAGCAGCACCGGACGGGCGATACCGCGCTCGGCACAGATGGCGGCCGCCTTGATGGTGCGCGGCTCTTCCCCTTCCGGCAGCACGACGCGCTTGTTGGCCTGACGGGCCAGCTCGGTCAGCTGATAGCGGAAGGCCGGCGGGCTCAGGCGACGGGAGCGGGTGGACTTGGCGGAGAGAGACTCGATCCAGTGCTTGTCGATGTGACCAGCAACGTAGTCCTGTACCAGCTCGATCCGCTCGCGGTCATCTTCCGGGATGTCGACGTTGAAGTTCTGCAGGCTGACGGCGGTCTGCCAGGTGTTGGTGCCGGTGATCATGATCGGCAGACCGGTGGCCATAGCCTGTTGGCACAGGGCCATCACCTGGGGTTCCGGGTGGTAGTTGCCGGTCAGCAGCAAGGCACCCAGCTTGACGCCGTTCATGGCGGAGAGGCAGGCGGAGACGATGACGTCGGAGCGGTCGCCGGAAGTCACCAGCAGGCTGCCTGGACGGAAGTGCTCGATCATGTTGTGGATGGAGCGGGCGCAGAAGGTCACGGTCTGCAGGCGGCGGCTTTCCAGCTCACCCTTGTTGATGATCTTGGCGGCCAAGTGCTTGGCGAGATCCTTGGCGCGCGGTGCGATCAGCTGGGTGTTCCAGGGAATGCAGCCGAGGATGCGCAGCGGACTCTTGCCGAAGACCTGCAGCACTTCCAGGTTGTGGCCGGTATCGGCGCCGTGGTGGTGCGCTTCGAACATCTCGGTCAGGTCGGGACGGGTCACGCCGTGCTCGTCAACCGGGGCACCCACCTTGTTGATGACGCAGCCCACGATGCGCGGGTTGTTGACGCCACCGAAGTTGGAGCAGGCCAGCTCGATGCGCTCTTTGAGCTTCTGGCTGGAGTCGTTGCCTGGATGGGTCACGAACACCATGTCGGCGTCCAGCGCCTTGGCGACGTCGTAGTTCAGCTTGTTGGCAAAGGGTTGCTTGTCGGTCGGAACCAGGCCCTCGATCACCACCACTTCGGCACCGCTGGTCTTCACGTGCTCTTCGAAGCGGGCCACGATCTCTTCCAGCAGGATGTCGGTGTTGCTGGAGGTGATCATGTTCTCGGCGTAGGAGAGGGCGAACGGCTCGGGCGGGTTGATGTTGGCAGCGGCGCGGATCACGGCGGTGGAGCGCTCGGTACCGGTTTCACCCGGACGCGGCTGGGCGACCGGTTTGAAGAAGCTGACATTGACACCGTGACGCTCCATGGCGCGAACGACGCCAAGACTCACGGAGGTTACGCCGACACCAGTGCCGACCGGGATGAGCATAATAGTGCGTGCCACTTATTACCCCTTGTTCATTTTTTGGGATCAGGAAAAGGCCGCCCTGGGGCGGCCTTGCTCTACAGCTAATTTATGCGCCGACCAGTTCCAGCGCGTCGTGGGCGATGACCCACTCTTCGTTGGTCGGGATAACCAGGGCCTTGGTGGAACCAGCCTTGGTGATCTCGCCGCCCTTGCCGAAGCGAGCCTTCAGGTTGGCGTCGTGGTCGACGTCAAAGCCCAGCAGGCCCAGCTTGTTCAGGGTGATCTCACGGATCGGGGCGGAGTTCTCGCCGATGCCGCCGGTGAAGACCACGGCATCCAGACGACCGTCCATGGCGGCGGCGTAGGCACCGATGTACTTGGCCAGACGGTAGCAGTACACGTCCATGGCGCGCTTGGCTTCTTCCTTGCTGTCGTAGTTGTCTTCAACGAAACGGCAGTCGGAGGTGACTTCAGTCAGACCCTGCAGGCCGGATTCCTTGGTCAGCATGGTGTTGATCTCGGCGACGCTCATGCCCAGCTTGTCGTGCAGGAAGAAGATGATGGCCGGATCGATGTCACCGGAACGGGTACCCATCACCAGGCCTTCCAGCGGGGTCAGGCCCATGGAGGTGTCGACGGACTGGCCGTTCTTGATGGCGCAGACGGAACCGCCGTTGCCCAGGTGGCAGTTGATGATGTTGAGCTCTTCCACCGGCTTGTTCAGCTGCTTGGCCGCTTCCAGGCTGATGTAGTAGTGGCTGGTGCCGTGGGCGCCGTAGCGACGGATGCCGTTCTCTTTGTAGAGCTTGTACGGCAGGGCGTACAGGAAGGCTTCTTCCGGCATGGTCTGGTGGAAGGCGGTGTCGAACACGGCGACGTTCTTCTCGGCCAGTTCCGGGAAGACCTTCAGGGCGGCACGGATACCGATCAGGTGAGCCGGGTTGTGCAGCGGTGCGTAAGGAATGGCGGCTTCGATGCCGGCAATGACGTCATCACAGATGCGAACGGAGGAGGTGAAACGCTCGCCGCCGTGTACCACGCGGTGGCCGATGGCGATCAGGTTCTTGGACAGTTCCGGGTTGAGCGGCAGGATCTTGTGAACGATGAAGTCCAGCGCTTCCTGGTGAGCGGCACCGGCACCCAGATCAGCGTTGCCTTTCTCGCCGTTCAGCTTCCACTTGATGCGGGCGTCGTCGAGGTTGAAGCATTCGGCCAGGCCGGACAGCAGGTCATCACCGGTGGTTGCGTCAATGACAGCAAACTTCAGGGACGAGCTGCCACAGTTAAGAACAAGAACCAGCTTACTCATGAATAAATCCTATCGCAGATTGGGTTGGGTTGGAGGATGCGCCGGACGCGGTGCGTCCAAAAACTATCAACTTATCCTTATGAGGGTTGGCAATCTGTTGCTTGCCCCTTGTATAGTGATACAAGACCCGAAATTCAGACGTCCCTGACTGGTCAGTGGCCGTGCCCCAGCGTAAAAATGGGCGTACAAAGGATAACCTGATTGTTGAAAAATAACAAAGTCATCCTCAACCTTTGTTATTGCCTCTCAAATATTGTCGAGGTTTTGCCGTTAATACGTTCGAAAAGAGCTCGGAGGTAGCATGAGCATGAACATTTTTGGAACTAAATTACAGCAAGGCCGTCATTATATGACTCTTTGGCCGCGCCGTCCCGAGCTTAATTCCATGTTCCCGGAGAATCGGGTGATCAGGGCCACCGAATTCGCCCTCAAGGTGATCCCGGCACTGGCGGTGCTCAGCGTCATGGTGCAGTTCCAGTTTGGCGAGCTTCATTACTGGCCCTCCGTGATGGCGTCCGTGCTCTTCCTGCTCAGCCTGCCGCTGCAAGGGTACTATTGGCTCGGCCAGCGCGCCGATACCCGGCTGCCCCCCTCCCTCGCCACCTGGTATCGGGAGATAAACGGCAAAATGAACGAACAGGGCGGTCAACGTCAGCTGGTGGCCCGTCCCCGCTACGAAGAGCTGGCCGATACCCTCAACGCCGCCTTCAAGCAGCTGGACAAATCCTTCCTCTACGAATGACTTTCCGGAGTCAGACTGACGACAAAGGCGCCCTCAGGCGCCTTTTTCACATTCAGGCGGCCAGCACCTTGCTGATCTCCTGGATGGAGAGCTTGTACTGACGGGGGCACTGACGCCAGACCGCCAGCATGCGCTGGTACTTGTCCCGCATGGCGATGTCGCTGGAGAGCTCATCGCAGGGGCAGGGCAGTTCGGGGAAGCGCTTGTCCACTTCCAGCAGGAAGCAGACGTAATCCGCCAGTTCCCGCTCCTGGCTGCGGCTGTAGCCGTTGAAGGCAAGGCGGCTCTCGTTGACATCGGCCCGGGCGCTGGCATCCAGGTTGCCCCAGGAGATGGCCAGTGCATGGTGCAGCTCCAGGGTGTCCAGCACCTCCTGGCAGGTGGCGAGATCCAGATGGCCGAAGCTCTTCTCCAGCTCGAGGATTTGCAGGCAGTAGCCGCGCTCGACGATGGTGCTGGCACGCTGGTAAAACGCCGCCTTTTCCGGATTGAGTTTGGCCAGGATCTCGTACTGGTTGCTCAGGATCAGGCGTTCGGTGTGGCTCATGTTCATGGGCTGTCTCGCTGGAAAATGAATCTGGGGTCACGTTAACCCATATCCAGGATGAATTTTTTGATCTGAGAGGGGAGGTTGGCGAGAAAAGGGGGGAAGAGGCGCCCTGGTGAGCCGCCAGAGAGTGGGGGCTGATGCCGTGGTGAAACGAGCAGGGCCCGCCATGGCGAGCCCTGCAACAATGCCGCTGGTGGCTTAGCCCTTGACGAGGTCGAGCACCACCTGATGGTGATCGCTGGTCTTGAACTTGTCGAAGCGATGGGCAACCTTGCCCTCTTCATCGATGAGGAAGCTCAGGCGATGAATGCCGTCATACTCCTTGCCCATGAACTTCTTCGGGCCCCAGACGCCAAAGGCATCGGCCACCGCGTGATCCTCATCGGCCAGCAGGCGGAAGTTGAGGTTGTCGCGCTCCTCGAACTTTTTCAGGCGCTTGGCGCTGTCCGGGCTGATGCCGAGCACCACCACATTGAGGGCAGCCAGCTCGCTATTGACGTCGCGCAGACCGCAGGCCTGGGTGGTGCAACCCGGGGTCATCGCCTTGGGGTAGAAATAGATCAGCACCTTCTTGCCGCGCAGATCGGCGAGGCGAACCTGATTGCCGTCCTGATCGGAGAGGGAGAAATCGGGGGCCTGGGTACCAGCTTCTAGTGGTGACATGGGGTCTCCTCGGATAAACGCCGTCAGGCGTACTTGTGATTGACGATGAATTCGAACGACTCGGCGCCCAGTCCACGACAGAAATCGGCGAAGGCCGTCTTCGAACCGGGCTCTTCTCCCTGCTTGGAGAGATTCAACTGAAAGTTCGCCTTGAGCAGGTTGAAGGGCTGCTGTTCCAGGGTGATGGTCTGCATGGCCTGGATGTCCCAGCCGTGATCGCTGAAGAACTGGGTGCACTGACTTACGATGCCCGGCTGATCCCGGATCAGCACCTCTGCGCTGGCGCTGATGTCATATTGCAGGGAGTGGTGGCGCTCGGTGCGTTTCATCATGGTGATGAGATCCCACTCCTGGCTGCGCAGTGGGAGGCTGATTTCCAGTTGCATCAGGCTGTTCCAGTCACCGGACAGCAGCATGATGAAGGTGAATTCGTTGCCGAAGATGCCAAGACGGCTGTCGACAATGTTGCAACCGCAGCCACTGACGTGACGGGTCACCTCATTGACGATGCCAGGCCTGTCCGTGCCGATGGCCGTTACGACCAGGTAGTGAGTCATAAATCGTCTCTCGTCCATTATTGAGAATGCGTTGACCGCGGGTGCCGGTACCCTGCCGGGAGGCCTCTTGTGCGCTCGTGCATTCATACGTTTTGTGCCGGATGGTAACACGGCTTGTCCCGTGCCTCCCTTGTTTTTCAAAAGGGGCAGCTTTACCATTACGCCCCTGAAAATCGGGAGAATTATCCATGTTACGCGGTAGTATTGTTGCGCTCGTTACCCCCATGCTGCCCTCGGGCGACATCGATTGGGTCAGTCTGGCAGCGCTGGTGGAATATCATGTGGATGCCGGGACCAGCGCCATCGTCGCCGTGGGAACCACGGGAGAGTCGGTCACCCTGAGCGAGCAGGAACATATCGCCGTGGTTGAGAAGACGGTGGAATACGCCGCTGGACGCATTCCCGTCATCGCGGGCTGCGGCTCCAACAATACTGCTCACGCCATCGCCCTCTCCCGGCGTTTCGCCACCATGGGCGTGGTGGCGGGTCTCTCGGTGACCCCCTATTACAACAAACCCACCCAGGAAGGCCTCTATCGTCACTATTGTGCGATCGCCGAGGCTAGTGGTCTGCCTCAAATTCTCTATAATGTGCCCGGTCGCACCTGCTGTGACCTCAAACCCGAGACGGTGGCCCGTCTGGCCAAGGTGCCCGGCATCATAGGTTTGAAAGAAGCGACTGGCGATCTTGGCCGTACCCCGCTGCTGCGCGAACTGTGCGGGCCGGATTTTGCGCTTTATAGTGGCGATGACGCCAGCGGATGTGATTTTATGCTGCAAGGGGGCGATGGTGTCATTTCGGTCACCACCAATATTGCGGCGCCCCAGATGGCCGACATGTGTCGTGCTGCCCTGGCCGGTGATGCCGGGCAGGCTCATGACATCAACAATCGATTGATGCCGTTGCATCAGACTCTGTTCTGTGAACCGAGTCCCATTCCGGTGAAATGGGCCTGTGCCCGGCTGGGATTGATGGCGACGGCGACCTTGCGTCTGCCCCTGACCGATCTCACCCCCGAGGGGGAAGCGGCGATGGCGCGAGCACTGACGACTGCGGAGTTGATGGCGAGTGTTTAAAGCAAATGGAAAGGGAAATGCAGTGCGCCTGGTACTGAGTGTCGCGACGGTGGCCGTGCTGGCTGCCTGCAGCTCACCCCAGGAACGCAAAATGGCCAACCGTGGCTTCGAGTATGAAGAGAGCCGCCTCGAAGGCCGCGCCTTCCTTGTGCCCGCCGGGTTGAGTACCCCCGCCTTTAACAGCAATTTCGACATTCCGGCCCTGCCCGAGAGCAGCCGTGAGGGCGCCCTCGGGGCCAAGGTGGACGTGCGTCCGCCCGCCCAGTTGCTCACCGTGGTGCCCGGAAGCCAGGTGGTGGCCAATGCCAGCGAGCCAACCGTCGCCTTCTATGCCCTCAGCACCTCCCAGAGCGTGGAGCGCGATACCTGGGCCTTCCTGATGAACTTCCTGGCCGAACACAAGGTCACCACCGAGAAGCTGGACCAGCAGGACGGCGTCTTGCAGACCGGCTGGTTTGACAACTCCGCGGTGCTCGATGGCTGGGCGGAAGATGACGATGACTTCAAGATCCGTCAGCGTTACCAGTTCACCCTGCGCAACGATGTGCAGCGCCACGCCATCAAGATGTCGGTACGGGTGCTGGATCACGAAGAGACCATCGACGGCGAGACCAGCACTGTGCTGACGCCGGCGGACGCCCAGCGTTATGCTACCCGCGCCCTGAACCAGTTCTCCCTCTATTACGACAAGCAGCTCAAGGCCCGTGAACAGCACAAGTCCAGCGATGGCATGGGGCTGGAGCTGGGTCTGGACAACAACGAGCTGAGCGCCTGGATTGCCGAAGGGTCGTTTGACCAGGTGTGGCGCCGCCTCAATCAGGTGCTGCCTGCCTATGGTTTCACCATCAAGGATACCCAGCAGTCCCTGGGCTGGATCGACGTGGAGTACGACGAGCCGGACAGCGAGTTCTGGAAGGCCAAGGGAGCGGAGCCCTTCAAGCTCGAGGAAGACAAGTATCGCTTCCAGCTCGGCGAGATGACGGGCGGCAAGACCTCCATCACCCTGTTCGACAAGGACAAGAAGCCTGTCGCATCCGGTGTCATCTCCCAGATGTACATCAGCCTGTCCGAGGCCTTTGCCAAGGGCTTGGCCGATCAGGGGGCGAAGTAAGCATGGAAACAGGGGCCTCGCGCCCCTGTTTTGTTATGTCCGGGTTGCCGCAGGGCCAGCGTGCCGAGCCGGTTGCCCCGGGCCTGAGTACCTGATGATGTGAATCCCCCACAGACAGGGGTCTGGTGCCCCTGCCTAACTAGTCCCACAACAGGAAGTGTTATTAGCCATGAGTCTTGCAGATCAAGTATTGGCGGTGAACGACGATTTGCCGATCCGTACCGATAAACCTGTCCATTCCGGCAAAGTGCGCAGCGTCTACTGGTTGACCCCGGCAGACAGTGCCCGGCTCATTCGGGAGAAAGGCTATGATGTGCCGGCCGATACGCCCCTGGCCCTCATGGTGATCAGTGATCGCATCTCGGCTTTCGACTGCATCTGGCAAGGGGTGGACGGTCTGAACGGCGTGCCGGGCAAGGGCGCGGCGCTCAATGCCATCTCCAGCCACTGGTTCAAGCTGTTCAAGGAGCAGGGGCTGGCGGACAGCCACATCCTGGACATCCCGCACCCCTTCGTCTGGATCGTGCAAAAAGCCCGTCCCGTGATGATCGAGGCCATTGCCCGCCAGTACATCACCGGCTCCATGTGGCGTGCCTACAAGGATGGTGAGCGGGAATTCTGCGGCATCACCCTGCCGGAAGGGCTCAAGAAGGATCAGAAGCTGCCCGAGATCCTCATCACCCCGTCCACCAAGGGGATCCTCAAAGGGCTGGATGGCGTGCCGGAAGCGGACGACGTCAACGTCTCCCGCGGCGACATCGAGCGCCACCATCAGGCCTTCGGCTTCCGCTCCCCGGCGGACATCGACCGCTACGAGGCGCTGCTCAAAGAGGGCTTCAACGTCATCAGCGAGGCGCTGGCTGCCCTGGATCAGGTCTTCGTCGACACCAAGTTCGAGTTCGGTTACGTGACCGATGCCGCCGGTCGCGAGAAGCTCATCTACATGGATGAAGTGGGCACCCCCGACAGCTCCCGCATCTGGGACGGCGCAGCCCTTCGCGGCGGCGAGATCATCGAGAAGTCCAAAGAGGGCTTCCGCCAGTGGCTGCTGAACCACTTCCCGGATCCGGACATCCTGCTCAACAAGAACCGCATGCCCGAGCGCTTCGCCCTGGCCCGGGACAACAAGCTGCCCACCGAGGTGATGATGGATATCTCCCGTACCTATGTGGGGATCGCCGAGAAGATCATCGGTCAGCCGCTGGTACGCAGTGCCAATCCGAAGCAGGAGATCATCGAGGTACTGCGGGAGCAGTACGGCCTGATCGACTGAGGCCGACCGCTTTTATGCCGCAGGCGAACAAACGTTTGCCGGTGACAGGGGAGGCGCTTGCAACGCAGATGACAAAACGGGCCCCATGACGGGGCCCGTTTTCATTGGGTTGTCCGGAGCGCTCAGCCATTGACCCGGAAGATCTGGCCGGTCTGTACCCCCAGTACCGATTTCTTGTAGGCCTGGGCCACCCGGGCGGCGGGTACCGGCACGAAGCCCGGGAAGAAGTCGGCATACTTGCTCATGGACTCTTCCAGCACGGTGGGGCTCACCACGTTGATGCGAATGCCCCTTGGCAGCTCGCAGGCGGCCCCTTTCACGAAGTGCTCGATGGCACCGTTGATGGTGGTGGCGCTCACCCCCCAGTGGATGGGCTCCTCGCTCAGAATGCCGCTGATGAGGGTGATGGAGCCACGGTCGCTCAGGTGGGCAATGGCGGCCCGGGTCAGGTTGATCTGGCCCATCAGCTTGCTCTGAAGCCCCACCTGCCACTGCTCGTCCGTCATCTCGGTCAGGGCATTGAAGGCGACGCTGCCGCTGGCGACCACCAGGGCATCGAAGGATCCGATCTGCTCGAAGAGCGCCCGGATGGAGGCGGGGTCGCGCATGTCCACTCTGGCATCCCCCTGGCTGTGACCGACCCGGATCACCTGGTGATCCTGGGCAAGCAGTTCGCTGACGGCGGCGCCAATGGTGCCGGAGGCACCCACAATCACAATCTTCATATCTATCGCTCCTGGTTGAGATGAGTTGATGATAGCGGGATAAAAGGGGAGAAAAAGCGCTTATGATGAACCCATTATTTCCATATTGGTGCTAATGATGGATATCACTCACCTGGCCAGTTTCTATGAAGTGGTGCAGCGGGGCAGTTTCTCCGCCGCTGCCGATGCCCTGGGGGTGAGCAAGGGGATGCTGAGTCGCCATGTCAGCGCCCTGGAGTCCGCCCTCAATGCCCAGCTGCTCCAGCGCACGACCCGCAGACTCAGCCTGACCGAGGCGGGGCGGGTGCTTCACCAGCAGGCCGGCGAGATCTTCGCCCTGGCCCGGGAGGCGGAGGAGGGGATCCGCGCCCTGACCGAGGAGGACAGCGGCCGCCTGCGCTTCACCTGCCCGGTCAGCACGGGGGACCGCATGGTGAGCGAGCTGCTCGCCCGTTTTGCCGAGCTCTGCCCCGGCGTCCAGGTCGAGCTCAACTTCACCAATGCCATGATCGACATGAGCCAGGGGGAGAATGACATCGCTCTGCGGGCCATGGAGCTGATCCCCGACAACCTGGTGGCCCTGCCGCTCGGCAGGCTCAAGGATGTGGTGGTGGCAAGCCCCGCCCTGCTGGCGCGAGAGGGGATCCCCGCCACTCCCTATGAGCTGGGGGGGCGCTCCTGCCTGCTGCAGGGCCACAACCCGGACTGGGAGCAGTGGCACTTTCGCCTGGGGGAGGAGGAGGCGCACATCCTGGTGCAGGGGCGAGTGCGGGCCAACCACTACAGCACCCTGCTGCAACTGGCCCGGGCGGGCATGGGCTTTGCCAAGTGTCCACTGATGCTGGTGGAGGCCAGCCTGGCCCGAGGGGAGCTGGTGGCCGTGCTGACGGAGTGGCAGACCGGCCTGCACCCGATCCATGTGCTGCACGCCCAGCAGCGCCGGGTGCCGCGCAAGATCCGGCTGTTCAAGCAGGTGCTGGCCCAGTGGTTTGCCGAGCGGCCCCATTATCTGCTGGGGTGAGCCTGCATCCCGTTATTTTTCTGTCATCTGGGGCTGCTACCCTGCGCCCTTCATCGCGAAAGGAGAGTCAGGGAATGAAGCGTCATCAGGGTTGGGCAGGGGTTGCGCTGCTGTGCTGCGGCGGTGTGCAGGCCGAGGTCAGGGTCGAGGTGCCCCGGGATTTCCAGATCCTGGCGGTGAGCGCCGGCAAGGTGCAGGACGAGCAGCACGCCGTGCTGGCCGACGGAGAGCAGCAACTGCTGGTGCGCTACGAGGGGGTGATCCCGAGTCGCAACAGCAGCGACAACGATCGCCAGGTTCGCTCCGAGCCCCAGGTGCTTCGCTATGAGGCCCGCGGGCAGTCGGTGCGCCTGCAGGCTCCCGTGCCTGCGGACGAGGCAGGGATGGAACGCTACGCCAGGGCCCCTGTCCTGGGCCTGGTGGCGGGGGGGCAGCCCCTCGAGGTGCGCCAGGATACGCTGATGGTGCAGGGGATGCAGATCGGCATGGACTGGCATGCCAGGCTGATGGAGTACAACCGTGGCGAGGGGCCTGCCGTGCTCGCCGGTGCGGCGGATGTGGCTGCGGCCGCCGTGGCGACGCCCCGGGCCTCCTCCGTGCCGGCCAGCGCCCTGGAAGGGCAGTTGCAACAGCTTTTCCTGCAGGCGGACCCCGCGCTTCGCAAGCGCTTCATCGGTTGGGCCGTGCCGCGCCTTTAAGTTTGCTCCCCGTTGCAGTAACGTGGGCACATCTTTGATTCCCGATGTGCCCATGTTGATCAGCGAGGCCCCCATGTTTGAATTGCACCCCCGCCTTCAGGCGGATACCCGGATACTCGGGGATCTGCCCCTGTGCCGCGTCCTGTTGGCCAAAGACAGCCAGTATCCCTGGCTGATTCTGGTGCCCCGGGTCGCCAACCTTCGGGAGATCCATCATCTGGCCCCCGAGCAGCAACAGCAGTTGATGCAGGAGTCCTGCGCCGTCGCCACCCTGATGGAGCGGGCACTCGGCCCGGACAAGATCAACGTGGCGGCCCTCGGCAATCTGGTACCTCAGCTGCACCTGCACCACGTGGCCCGCTTCAGCTCGGATGCGGCCTGGCCCGGTCCCATCTGGGGTGCCTGTCCCGCCATTCCCTATGAGGATCAGGCCTTGCAAGGGGCGGCTGCCAGTTGGCAAACCCGTCTGGCTACCCTGGATGGATTTCAGCCATTTCTGACTGATAATCCAGTCAAGTGAGAGGTGGCTCGCGCTTTGGGCACCGGGATCACGCAATCTGTTAGCGTATCGCGCCGGTGCATGGTGACATGGGCGACACGAGTGACAGCCCCATTATTTCGATCAGCAGGAAGGTTCCATGATAGTGACAAGATCCGAGGATGATGCCGTATTGACCACAGAGGACGTACTGCTGAGCCTGTGCAATTCGGTGACGAGCGTATTGAGTGCGGCGACCCAGACCCAGGTGCGCTTCTCCGGCATGGTGCAGCGGATCAGCAAGACCTGCCTCAAGCCTGACATCGGCTGTTTCGTGCTGTTTGACGGCGGCTTCTCCGGGCTGGTGGTGATCAACTTCTCCGCCGCCGCGGCCATGGAGCTCTACCAGAGCTACATGCTGAGCATGGGGCTCTCCAAGGAGGATCTTGCCATCTCCCACACCTCGGACGAGGTGAGCAACGTCATGGGCGAGCTGATGAACCAGATCGTCGGCAGCTTCACCACCAAGGTGGGGCGCGAGCTGCAGACCCACATCACCCAGAACCAGCCCAAGATGCTGGCGCTCAACAAGCAGGTGATGCTGAGCGTCGACACCAACCTCGACAATCCCGAGACCCGCCGGGTGACCTTCTTCACCGCCAGCAACAACATCTTCTATCTGGAGCTGGCCATGGACAAGACGGAGTTTATCCGGATCCATGATGGCGGCGTGCAGGAGGAGGTGGATCCCGACGAGCTGATCGCCCAGGCCAAGCAGTCAGCCAAACCGGCACCGGCGGCCGCGCCGGCGAGCAACGAGCACGACGATCTGCTGGATTCCCTCGGCATCTGATGGTCGAGGGGTGTGCAAATGAAGAGGCCACCCCGGGGGTGGCCTCCTTGCTTGGGGCGGGTCAGAAGTTGTAAAGCAGCCCGGTACTGAAGCGAAGCGCCTCGGCATCGTAGAAGTCGATGTCGGAGTCGGCGCTGGAGTAGGCCGCGGTGAAGGTGGCGGCAAGGGGTTTGATGCCGAACAGGTTGTGCCAGAAGAAGGTGCCATTGAGGGCGAACTCGCTGGCATCGGCGCGCTGGCCGAACAGGGGATTCGCCTCGTCGTACTTGCGCTTGCCGGCGTAGAGGTTGCTCACGATGGACCACTGGGAGGCGCGCTTGGCATAGGTCAGCTGCAGACCGGTGTTCTTGAAGCTCTCCGCACTCCCGTCCAGGCGGGCCTCCTTGTAGAGGAAGGCGGGCTCCAGCAGCTGGTCGCCGCCGAAGTGGTACTGGTAGGAGACAGCCAGGTCGTGGACCTTGCCGTTGCGGCTCAGCATGGAGGCGTAGTGGGTGCCGTGGGTCAGGTCATATTGCTGGCCGCTGCGCTCCTCGTCGAGCTCCACTTCCCGGCTGGTCAGGGTGGCGTAGACGTTGCTGCCCCAGATCCTGTCCCAGGCAAAGCGCACCCCTTTCGAGGTGAGATCGGTGGCGCTGCGGTCCACGCCGGTGGCGAAGGGATCGCTCCACACTTCCACCGGCATGAGGTTGAACACCAGGGAGGTGGCGACGATACCCTTGTCGCCCATCTCCTGGCGCAGACCGAGTTGCTGGGTAAAGTCGAAGCGCACCGCGTCCTGGATGAGGTTGCCGAGGAAGACCTGGGTGCGGGTATCGGCGAAGGTGTAGCGGATATCGGCATTGAGCAGCGGGCTCAGACCGCTTTCGCGGCCGGGGGAGCCCAGAGCATCGATACGGCTGTTGCTGTCGTCACCGGCATAGAAGTTGGACTTGTGGCTGCCGGCATTGACTCCGCCCAGCAGAAAACCGGACCAGCCGGTCTGGCGGGGGATCTCCCCCAGATCGGCGTGGGCGGTGGTGGCGACCAGCAGGCCAAGGCTCAACAGAACATGATTTCGCATCGGGTATGCTCCTGACATAACGAATGAGAAGGGTGACAGTGCGCCCCGGTATTCCGGTGGAACCGGTGCTGACTGAGGCATGGCAGGCATGCTACCCCAGCCGGAGTGTGACGTTAATCAATAATTGAATACGCGACGGACAAGAGTTCATGGCGCCGTACTGGTATCCTGTTTGCGCAAGAAAAGGGGAGAAAACAACGAGATGAAGCAGATCAAATCCTGGGCGCAATATTACGTCGACCTGATGACCAAGCTGGGACTGGTGCGCTTCAGCATGTTCCTGGCCACCGCCATCATAGTGCTGGCCGTGTCGATCCAGATGGGGGTGACCCTGTTTTTGCGCGGCACCGTGGACATCGTCGACCTGGTGCGCTCTGTCTTCTTCGGTCTGCTGGTGACCCCCTGGGCCGTCTATTTTCTCTCCATCGTGGTGGATCAGCTGGAGGACTCCCGCCAGCGGCTGACCCGGATGGTGCGCAAGTTGCAAGACATGCGCGAGCGGGATCTCGAGCTCAACAGCCAGTTGCAGGAGAACATCAGCCGGCTCAACGCCCAGATTGCCGAGACCAACCGGGCCGAGACCCTGCGCCAGCAAGCCATCGAGGATCTCGAAAACGAAGTGTTCCAGCGGGAGAAGGCCCAGCTGCATCTGGGGGAGCGTACCGCCCTCTTGCGCTCCTTCATCGACTGCTCCCCCGATCTGGTCTATTACCGCAACGAGGACGAGCAGTTCTCCGGTTGCAACCGCGCCATGGAGGAGCTCACCGGCAAGGTGGAAGCGGAACTCATCGGCCTGACCCCGTTCGATGTCTACAAGCACGACATCGCCAGCAAGGTGGTGGAGACCGACAAGCAGGTCTTCGCCCAGAACGAGCCGCTCACCTATGAGCAGTGGCTGGAGTACCCCGACGGTCGCAAGGCCTACTTCGAGCTGCGCAAGGTGCCCTTCTTCGATCGTTTCGGCAAGCGGCTCGGCCTGCTCGGCTTTGGTCGCGACATCACCGAGCGCAAGCAGTACCAGGACAAGCTGGAGAAGGCGAGTCGGGACAAGACCACCTTCATCTCCACCATCAGCCACGAGCTGCGCACCCCGCTCAATGGCATCGTCGGCCTGAGCCGGATGCTGATGGATACGCCCCTCGATGCCAGACAGCAGCAGCAGCTCAAGACCATCCACCTGAGCGCGGTGACGCTCGGCAACATCTTCAACGACATCATCGATCTGGACAAGCTCGACCGTCGCCGGCTGGAGATTGCGCCGGCTCCGCTGGATCTGCCCGCCTTCCTCGACGAGCTGGAGACGCTGTCGCGCATCCAGGCGGAGCAGAAGGGGCTCTACCTGCACTTCGACCGGGACGGCGATATGCCTCAGTTCGTGATGGCGGACGGCACCCGGCTGCGTCAGGTGCTGTGGAACCTGGTGGGCAATGCGGTCAAGTTCACCGATGAAGGGGGCGTCACCATACGCTGTCTCGCCCACGCCGCTGATGAACCGGGCAAGCTGGCGCTGCACTTCGAGGTGGAAGACACCGGGGTGGGCATTCCCCGTGCCCAGCAGGAGAAGATCTTCGCCATGTACTATCAGGTGCAGGGCAAGAAGCACGCCACCGGCACCGGCATCGGTCTTGCGGTCTCCCGCCAGCTGGTGCAGGCCATGGGCGGTCAACTCTATGTGGACAGCGACCCGGGCGAAGGCGCCTGCTTCACCGCCGAGCTGGAGGTGGACTGCGTCGAGCCCAGGGCCGCAGCCCCGGAGCCCGAGATGCCCTCCCTCGACATCCTGCTGGTGGAGGATGTGGAGCTGAACGTCACCGTGGCCTGCGCCCTGCTGAACAAGCTCGGCCATCAGGTCAAGGTGGCGCGGGATGGTGCAGAGGCGCTGGCCATGGCCAACCCGGATGATTTCGACTTGATCCTGCTCGACATCCAGCTGCCGGACATGACGGGGTTCGATGTGGCGGAGCAGCTGCTCGCGCGCTACGGCGACAGCCTGCCCCCCATGGTGGCGCTCACCGCCAACGCCACCGGCGATCGCCAGTACTACCGGGATCACGGCATGCAGGATGTGATCAACAAGCCGCTGGGCTCCAAGGCGGTGCAGGAGGTGATAGGCCACCTGTTTGCGGATCTCGCCGGGGACGAGGCGGACGAGCAGGACGATGTCCACCATCAGGATGCCCTGCTGGATCTGCCCTTCCTCACCGATTACGCCAGCACGGTCGGCAAGCCGGTGCTGCTCTCCAGCGTCGAGCTGTTCGAGAAGATGATGCCGGACTACATGGCGGTGCTCGACTCCAACATGATTGCCAGGGATCAGGCCGGTGTGGTGGAGGAGGCCCACAAGATCAAGGGGGCGGCGGGCTCCATCGGCCTGCGCCGGTTGCAGCAGACGGCCCAGCTTATCCAGAGCCCGGATCACCCCGCCTGGTGGGAGAACGTGGAAGACTGGATTGAAACCCTGCGCCGGGAATACCCGGGTGACATCGCCCGCCTGCGGCGCTGGCTGCTCTCGTAGACACGACGCCTCAGGCAAGGAGCCACGACATGTATGACCGTTTGATCCCCCCCGAGCGCATTCACCCCTGGGGAGACGAAGACCTGCTGGAGGCGACGGAGCAGGACCGCACCCGCATCGTGCAGGCGGCGCCGGTGCGTCGGTTGCAGCAGAAGACCCAGGTCTTCCCGCTCGATGTGAAAGCCTCGGTGCGCAGCCGTCTCACCCATTCGCTGGAGGTGCAGGAGACCGGTCGCCAGATCAGTCGCCGTATCCTGGCGGCGCTGCCGGCTGGAGTGGTGTGCGAGGGGGCCTTCATCAATCTGGTGGAGATGTCCTGCCTGTTGCACGATGTCGGCAACCCGCCGTTTGGCCATTTCGGCGAGCAGGTGATGAGTCAGTGGCTTGCCCAGGAGCTGGACGGCCTCTTCGCCCGTGCCCACGACCAGTTGCCGAGCCCCCAGTGGGCAACCCTTCGCCAGGATCTGCTGGTGTTTGACGGCAATGCCCAGAGCCTGCGACTGGTGCACAGCCTCCATGAGCTGAACCTCACCCTGGGGCAGCTGGCGGCGCTGTGCAAATACCCGCAGCAGCCCCTGCCGGGCCTGCACCATCCCCAGGGCTATGGCCAGCACCACGGCTGGACCAGCAAGCGCGGCATCTTCTTCAGCGAACAACCCCTCTATCGTGCCCTCGGCCAGAGCCTGGGGCTGGCCGAGGGGTGCCGTCATCCGCTGGTCTACATCATGGAGGCGGCGGACGACATCTCTTACTGCATCGCCGATCTCGAGGATGCGGTGGACAGGCGCATCCTCACCCAGAGCGAGCTGCTGACAGCCCTGCGCGAGGCGGACGAGGGCGGTTACATGGCCGACCTGCTCGATGAGGCGCTTGCCTCCGGTCGGGGGTTCTTCCCCCATTTTCGCCAGCATCTGACCCGGGATCTAGTGGCGCTGGCCGCCCATACCTATGTGGCCGAGCACGATCAGATCCTGAGCGGGGCCTATCCCCAGGCGCTACTGCACGGCCAGGCTCCGGCAGCCCGGGTACTCGATACCCTCAAGCGGGTGGCTCGCGAGCTGGTGTTCATGCGCCCGGAGGTGGAGGCGCTGGAGCTGGAAGGCTATGCCGCCCTGCGCGGAGTGCTCTCCACCTACGCCTGCCTGCTGGCCCTGCCCGCCAGCCAGTTCGAGCGGCTGCTCGCAGGCAACGGCGGGAGCGAGCTCTTCTTTGCCCGACGGCTGTTCCACCGCCTCTCTGCCCGCCACCTCAAGGCGTATCGACTGGCGGTGGCGAGCCGGGATCCCCGTTTCGAAAAGGAGAGCGAGCAGGAGTGGTACTACCGGGTGCGGCTGCTGCTCGATTATGTGAGCGGCATGACGGATACCTATGCGCTGGAGGAGTTCCGGCTGTTGTCAGGGATTTGACTGAACCTCTTTTTGGCCGTATTCCACCCATATGGGTGGGAGAGATATTGCGTAAAATTCGGTGTTTTTTTACACTGCGGCAACTTGTTCAACTTTCACACGGTAAGGAGACGACCATGCAACATTCCATGTTCAACGTTGCGTTCGATCGCTGCTCTGGCAGCGCGAAGACTCGTGCTCTTTATTTGCCGCGTGGAGGTGACAGGTAACACCTGCTTTTTTCATCACCCGCGGTTGTCCCGCAGGGTGATCACCTCTCTCCGGGGGAACCGCACGTTCAACTGGAGAATATTATGTCTATCGAACTCGCCCTGCTGCGCCACGTAGAGACCCTGGTTCAAAAAAGGATCACCCGGCTGGAGCGTCGCGTCAGCTACCTGCATCTTTCACCTGCCCTGCTCAAAGACATCGGGCTGGAAGGCAAGGAAGTGCAGATCGCCCACATCCGTGAGCGGGAGTTTCAAACCGGTTTCCGGCTCGGGAACCGAATAACCTGATGGGAGGGGGCCCGGCCCCCGACCTGGTGGATGGCAGGCCTGGGCCTGCCATTTTTCTTTCCTGATGAGCATTGTCTCAATTTAGTTGTCGCACATTGCGCCAAACACTCTATGATCCCCCTCCGTTTCGTATGGGAGTTGATAATGTTCCGCCGCTGCTGTCGTCTCATCCTGCTATGTGGTCTGGCTTTCTGGAGCCTGATGGTTGCGGCTGCGCCGGTGCAACTGGACCAGAGCAACTTCACCCTGGACGAACTGCACTGGCTTGCCACCCATGATGAATTGGTTGTCGGCATGCCTTCGGCGGCCTGGCCACCCTATGTCTATACCGATGGGCGCGGCAATTTCACCGGCCCCCTGGATGAGTTCGCCTCCCAGATTGCAGCCAGGCTGGGAGTGAGCCTTCGCTACCGTGCCTATGCCAACAATGCAGCGGTCCAGCAGGCCTTGCTGGATGGCAAGGTCGACATGTTGATCGGGGTGGCTCCGAGTCCGACCCGCACCCTGCAGATGCAATTTACCTCCGAGCTGATGGCACTGCCCCGGGCCGTGCTGTTGACGGGGGGGCGGGAGAGCCTCTCTCTGGAAGAGGCCTATGGGGTGCGCTGGGTCTGCGTCTTCGGTGTCAGCGCCTGCGATGAGCTGCTGCGCCTGGGGATCTCGAACCTGATCACGGCCGACAGCCGGGACGAGGCGATCTTCATGCTCAAGGAGGGCAAGGCGGATGCCTATCTGGCCGAGCTGCCCATGCTGAACCGGCTGCAAGCCATGGCGGGCATGGCGCTGGCCAGGATCGACTGGATGAAGGATACCTCCCTCGCCATGGCCGTGGCGCCCAGGAATGATGTCTTGCAGGGATTGCTGGAGCGGGCCCTCGAGGACATCTCTCCCTTGGAGCGTCGCGCCATTCTGGAGGCGGGGGACATCCTCGACTATGCCCTGGTGAAAAGGAGCAGGGAGATCGTCTTCAATCCGCAGGAGCAGGCGTGGTTGCAAGCACATCCGGTCATCCGCTACGGGGTTGCCCCGGATTGGCCCGGGATGAGCGAGGTGGACGACAGGGGGCGGCTCAAGGGGCTCATTGCCGATCTGCTGACACTGATGAGCCAGCGTGCCGGGCTTCAGTTCACCCTGGTGCCGACCCGGAGCTGGGCCCAGAGCATGGCGCTCTTCCAGGATCGCAAGCTGGATCTCATCCCGGCCATGACTCCCACCGCGGAGCGTCAGCAGTTTGCCCGCTTTACCCCCAACTACGCGTCGATCAACCGGGTGGTCGTGGCGAGGCAGGGGATGGCCGAGCTCACCGCCGCCAGGGCACTGAAAGGGCACAGGGTGGGCATGGTAGGGGGCTCGGTGGAGCAGGTCTTGCTGAACGAGGTGGGGGCCATCGCCGTGCCGGTGGCCAGCGATGCCGAATTGCTGCCCCTGCTGGACCAGCAGAAGGTCGACTATGTGCTGATGAGCACCACCACCCTGGAGCAGTCGCTGCAAAAGGGATTCAGCGACCGCTACCAGGTGGTCTTCTCCGGCAGCGACCTGCGGGTACCCATCGCCATGGCGACCCAGTTGCAGGACCCCATGCTGCAGCAGATCCTCACCAAGGTGCTGATCGCCATTCCCCCCGACGAGCTCTCCGCCCTGGAGAAAAAGTGGCTCTCCCTGACCATACAGACGGGACTGGATCCGAAGACGGTGCTGCTCTGGTCCTCCCTTGGCGGCGGCATCTTCCTGCTCTGCCTCTTGCTGTTCATGGGCTGGAACCGGACGTTGCGCCGCCAGATCAGCCAGCGGCGGGAGGCCGAGCGGCGGCTCGAGGAGCAGCTGGTGTTTGTCCAGATGATGCTGGATGCCCTGCCCAACCAGGTGGTGCTGACCAACGAGCGCTATGAAGTGGCAATGACGAACCGGGCGTATCGGCAGATGTTTCTCGGCGGGGAGAACCTGACGGGCTCCTATGAGCGGTTGCTCCAGGATCGATTGCCCGAGTCGATCCGCGCCAGGGTGATGGAGGAGGATGCCAGCGTCTGGGAGAGCGGAGAGGAGCTTCATGGCCGGGGCGAGATCCGGTTTGATGACGATCGCCTGCACCAGATGATCTACACCAAGCGGCTCTTTGCGGGGCCCGATGACAAGCGGCTCGGGATCCTGACAGTGCTGACCGACGTGACCGAGCTGGAGCAGGCGCGGTTTGCGGCCCAGGAGGCGCAGACCCGGCTGACCCAGATCACCGACAGCATGCCGGGTCTGGTCTATCAGTATCACTGGCTTGGGCCGGGCAAGGGGCACTTCCTCTACACCTCGCAAGGGGTCAGGGAGATGGTGGGGGGCGAAGAGGACCTGGTCGGCATGGCGGTCACCGGTGCCTCCATCCTGGGGCTGACAGGCAAGGCGCACCAGGACTTCGTGGCCACGGTGGATCGTCATGCCCTGAGCATGCAGCAGCTGGATCTCGAGGTGGAGATCCGGCGCCAGGGGGAGGCGGGCTATTTGCAGATCCGTGGTCATTTCGTTCACCAGGAGGGGCTTGAAGGGGTCATATTGAACGGCGTGGTGCAGGACATCACCAAGCTCAAGCGCCAGGAGCTGGAGCTGCGTCAGGCTAGGCGGGTGGCGGAGGAGGCGACCCAGGCGCGCAGCCGCTTCCTCGCCACCATGAGTCATGAGCTTCGCACTCCCATCTCCGGCATGCACGGCATGCTGGAGCTGCTGCAAATGAGCCCGCTGGACGACGATCAGCGCTACATGTTGCGCAATATCTCGACCTCCACCAACCATCTGCTCTATCTGGTGAACGACATCCTGGACTTCTCCAAGATGGAAGCCGGGCAGTTGCAACTGCACCCCCATCACTGCCGCCTGACCTCGGTGATTTGCGATGTCATCCGGGGACATGCGGCCCTGGCCTATGGCAAGGGACTCATTGTGACGCTGCGGTGGGGGAAGACGGTGCCGGATCTGGCCTGCATCGACGGGATCAGGGTGGGGCAGGTGATCTCCAATCTGTTGAACAACGCGGTGAAGTTCACCGAGGCAGGGGCGATCGCCATCCAGGTGGATTATGAAGACGACCGGCTGGCCTTCCGGGTCCGGGATACCGGGATCGGCATCGCCCTGGAGCAGCAGCGCACCCTCTTCATCCCGTTCAAGCAGGTGGAGTCCGACACCAACCGCCGGTTTGGCGGCACCGGGCTTGGGCTTGCCATCTGTCATCAACTCACCCAGAAAATGGGGGGGAGCCTGACCCTGGAAAGTACCCCCGGAATGGGCACCTGCGTGACCTTCACGCTGCCCCTGGCCGAGTGCCAGTGGGAAGCGCCGCCCCTGACCGGTCAGGTATGGTGGTGGTTTGGGGAGGATGAGGGGCTGGAGTCGGTGATGGCCAGGCTGGGCGCCAGACTGGTACGCATGGAGGCACACCATTGGCTGCAGCCCCTCGAGGGGCATCTGCTGGCGCAGGAGAATCACCTGGAGCAGGCCCTTGGCAGTGACTGGCTGGCCTGTTTGCAGCGTTCGAACCTCAAGGGCATAGTACTCTCTCCCCATGAGGCCCTGCGGGGGCGCATGGGGGGCAACGCCTGGTGGCGACTGGGACAATCGCCCCTCTACCCCGATCTGTTGCTGGAAACCTGCCAGTCACTGTTCAACCAGCAGGCGAGCCAGTCGATGGGGATGGAGGGGGAGAAGCTCAGGGGGCGGGTGCTGGTGGCGGATGATCACCCCGTCAACCGGGCATTGCTGACGAGGCAGCTCGCTATCCTGGAGCTCGAGTCCGAGGTGGTGGAAGATGGCGAGGAGGCGCTGCGCGCCTGGCAGGGGCAGGACTTCGCCCTGCTGCTGACCGACTGCCACATGCCGGTGATGGATGGCTATGCCCTCACGCGAGCCTTGCGGGATGCCGGGGACAGTGCTCCCATTATCGGGGTGACGGCCGATACCTCTGAGGAGGCGAGCCAGCAGATGCGTGATGCCGGCATGAACGACATGCTGTTCAAGCCCTACAGCCTGGATGCCCTGAGCCAGACCCTGGGACGCTGGTTGCCGACTCAGGAAGAACAGCTCGCCTCGGAGGCGCCCCGGCAAGCCAGGGTTCAACTGCCAGGCATAAGCTGGTTGACCCTGTTCGGGGATGAGGCGGTGGCACGCAGCATGGCCAGCGAATACCTGGAAGCCAACGAGCAGGATGGCGAGGACATGAGGCTGGCGCTGGCCAGCCAGGATACCCAGGCGCTGGTGGAGACGGCACATCGCATCAAGGGGGCCGCGCGCATGGTAGGACAGCAGGCTTTGGCAGAGGAGGCGGCCCGGCTGGAGGCGGCGGCCAGATTGAAACAACTGGACAAGCTCGATGACCTGGCCAGGGCGGTACAGGCATTGATGGACTCTATCAGAGGTGAAACGGGGTTATGGCTCGATGAATAGCGCACAGCATGAGTTGGCGATCATGGTGGTGGAGGATCACAACTTCCAGCGCAAGGCCCTGATGCACCAGATCCGCGGACTGGGCTACGGCAACCTGCTGGAGGCGCAGGACGGGGAGGAGGCGCTGGCACAGTGCCAGCACCACAGGGTCGACATCCTGTTCTGCGATCTGCGCATGCCAGGCATGGATGGCATGGCGCTGCTGCGCCGCCTCTCCCTTGGCGGGTTTCGCGGCGGCATTGTGCTGTGCAGCGCCTTGGAGGATGACGTGGTCGATGCCGTGCTGCGCATGAGCCGGGCCTATGGCCTGCAGGTGCTGGGGCGCATCGAGAAACCCGCGTCTCCCCAGCAGATCGCGCAGCTCATCGGTGCCTGGCGGCCCCAGCAGGTGCGCAGCCAGGAAGAGGATGGTTATCACCTGACCCAGGATGAGCTGCGCCGGGCGCTGGATCAGGACCAGTTGCTGCCCTGGTATCAACCCAAGGTGGGTTTTCACAACGGGGAGTGGCTCGGCATGGAGGCGCTTGCCCGCTGGCAGCACCCCGAATATGGCCTCATCTCGCCGGCCCGTTTCATCCCGCTGGCGGAGCACAACGGGCTCATCGACCCGCTCACCGAGGTGATCATCGGCAAGGCGCTGCGGGACGGCCACCTGTGGGAGAAGACCGGGCTCTCCCTGAACCTGTCGATGAACCTCTCCACCACCTCCCTCATCGAGGGGGATCTGTGCAACACCCTGCTCAGCCACTGCCAGCGCTGGAGCATCAACCCCGAGCTCATCACCCTCGAAGTGACCGAGAGCGCCTTCGTCAAGGATCTCGGCAAGTCGCTGGAGGTGCTGACCCGCTTGCGGATGCACGGTTTTGGTCTCTCCATCGATGATTTCGGGACCGGCTACTCCTCCATGCAGCAGCTCGCCCTGCTCCCCTTTACCGAGTTGAAACTGGACAGATCCTTCGTGGATCGCTGCTATGAAGATCCCTCTCGCCTAGCCATCATCGAGTCCAGCATCGAGCTGGCTCGCAAGTTGGGCTTGAAATCGGTGGCCGAGGGGGTCGAAGATGAGGCGACCTGGCAATTGCTGGCGAAGCTGGGGTGCGATCAATGCCAGGGCTTCTTCTCCGCCCGTCCCATGCCCCGCGAGGAGCTGATGGGATGGCATCAGGGTTGGCAAGCTCGTTTGCCCGCGCTCATCAGACGCTAATCCCGGGCAGGATGCCCGACGAATTCCAAGGATGGCCATGAAAATATCAAGCAAGTTGTTGTTGAGCTTCTGTTTTATCAACCTGCTCATCATTCTCTCCTCCGCCCTTGTCTATCATCAGCTCGGCCGGATCGAAGGCTCGCAAGATGCCTTGCTGGCCCAGGCCCTGCCCGCCCTGCAGCGGGACGAGGCGAGCCAGAAAGCCCTGATTGCCACCGTTTCATCCCTGCGGGCCTATCTCATCCTCGGCAAAGATCCGGCACAGGGTGATCGCATCAAGCAGGAGTGGGAAGAGGCCTGGCACGCCATCGATCGCCAGCGTTTCACCCCCGACCTGACCCGGGCACTCAAGGATTTCAAGGGGGCACAGTCACAGGTGTGGGCCCTGGCTCACACCGAAGAGAACCTGCCCGCCCACACCCTGATGCTGCTGGAGGCCGGCCCCCTGGCGGAGTCGGCCCTCGATCAGTTGCAGTCTTTTGCCAATGAAGAGGTGGCGACGCCCCAGGCGACGTTGCCCGGTGACAGGCGCCTGCTGCTCAAGCAGGTGGGGGATGCCTACAACAGCCTGGGCAATGCGCTCTCCGCCCTGCGGGATTTCCTCATCTCGGGGGAGAAGGAGTACCTGGACAAGTATCGGGACTACTACCAGTTCCACCAGCAGCGGGTGGCCGAGCTGAAACAGCAAGAGGCCAACTTCACCGAGGCACAAAAGGGGCTCTGGACGCTCTTTGAAGAGATGTCAGCCCCCTTTGCCGAGCTGGTCGGCCAGGTGATCGAGAAGCGCCAGGCCCCGGACTGGGACAGGGCCAACCACCTGATGGCCACCGAGATAGAGCCCGCCCTGACCCGGCTGGCGGATCAGCTGGCGACTCAGGTGACCCATACCCGTGCCGAGGTGGACAAGATGGCGGGGGAGATGGCGGCCGCCAGTCAGACCATTCACCGCACCCTGCTGCTGGCCACCACCAGCGTCATCCTGCTGGGCACCCTGGTGGCCCTGCTGTTCAGCCGGCGCCTGACCCGGGACATCGCCAGCCTGGTGAAACGGGCGGGCCTGGTGGCCGATGGCCGCCTCCCCGTCACCCCCTTGCCCGTGCTTCGTCAGGATGAGCTGGGAGGGCTCACGGGCTCCATCAACCGAATGTCGGCACAGTTGCGCGAGCTGGTGGGGGAGATCCAGGGGGCGGTCGGTCAGGTGGAAGGGGCTGGCCGCGAGGTGGGTCAGACCACCAATGCCATCGTGGATGATCTGGCGAGCCAGAATCAGCGGCTCGATGCGGTGGCAGCCGCCATCGAGCAGATGTCGGTCAGTACCCGGGATGTGGCGGGCAACATTGCGGACGCGGCGGGAGCGGCTCGCCAGACCGAGCAACAGGCAAGGGAGGGGGAGCAGGCCCTCGCCCGCATGGGGACCACCATGGCGCAGATTGGTGCCATGATTGCCCAGGCAAACCAGGCGATGACGCAGCTCAGCAGCCAGAGCGAGCAAGTGGGGAGGGTCACCGAAGTGATCGCTACCATCGCCGAGCAGACCAATCTGCTGGCACTCAATGCGGCCATCGAGGCGGCGCGGGCCGGTGAGCAGGGACGGGGATTTGCCGTGGTGGCCGATGAAGTGAGGCAGTTGGCCAGCCGCACCAGCGCATCGACCATGGAGATCAACCAGACCATTGCCAGCATCCAGCAGCAGACCCGGGAGACCGCGGATACCGTGGGCAGCGGCACCCTGCTGGTGGAGCAGGGGCGCGGCGCCGTGGCCTCGGTGACCGAGACCCTGGAGTCGATGGCGACGCTGGTGCAGGATCTCAGCGGCCAGCTTGCCGCCATCGCCACCGCCACCGAGCAGCAGTCAAGGGCGGCGCAGGAGGTGGCGGGCACGGTGGAGGAGATTGCCGAGCTCAGCCATCAGTCCAGCGAGCATGGCCAGCAGGGGGAGCAGATCGCCGCCCGCCTGACCCGGGAGACGGGGAGACTGACATCGGCCATCAGCCGCTTCGAACTGGATGCCTGACGCAAGGGAGAGAAAAACGGGGCAGACCTCTGGGTCTGCCCCGTTTTTTCGGCCCGAAAACCTGGTGGTGGAAGGATGCACGACGCAGGTGCGGTCCTGACCGTTCGGGAGCAGGGGGATGGTGTCTTGTGTACTGCCCTGTGGCTCTTTCTGCCGGCAGTACGGGTCACTCCAGGCGGCGGAAGGCCTGATTTTCGAAGCTGCTGCAGGTCTCCTGGTTGAGCAGGTTGACCAGCAGGATGGCCCGCTTTTCGCCATCCGGCTCCAGATAGATGGCTTCAAACCCGGCGAGGGGGCCGGATTCGATAAGTACCTTGTCTCCCTGGGTCGGCAGACGGGCATAGCTGGCGCGCGCCTCGTCGCTGTCGTCCCGGCTCATGAGCCGGTAGATCAGCTGGCTGCTGACGGGGGTCCACTCCTTGCCGAAGTGGATGATGCGACTGATGCCCCGGGTCGATTTCAGGGTGACCGGGGTGACCTCTTCCAGATCCACGTAGATGAAGAGGTAGTTGGGGAACATGGGCTCGCGCTGGGGCACGCGCTTGCCTCGCCGCAGTTTTTCAATCTCGACCATGGGGTAATAGGATTCAACGCCCTGGGCTGCCAGATGGGCGCGGGCGCGGGCTTCTTCCTTGGGTTTGCAGTAGGCCAGATACCATTTCTTCATTGTTGTTCTGTTTTTCGTGTTGCCGTGCTTGCGGCTATCATAACGGGGGTAAAAAAAAAGGCCACGCTTGACGTGGCCTTTTTTCCAGAGTGAGTGATTACCAACCTTTCACCAGACCGCCCTTGAACAGTTCGGTCCCCTTCTTGAAGACCTCGTCGGTCTGGAAGGACTGGACGAACTCCTTGACCTTCTCGTCGTCCTTGTTGTTCTCGCGAGCAACGATCAGGTTGACGTAGGGGGACTCCTTGTCTTCGACAAACAGGCCGTTCTCGGTGGGGGTCAGACCAATCTGACCGGCGAAGGTGTTGTTGATGATGGCCAGATCCACGTCTTCCAGGGAGCGCGGCAGTTGTGCGGCTTCCAGCTCGACGATCTTGAAGTTGCGCGGGTTGCTGGCGATGTCCAGTACGGTCGCTTCCAGACCGGCACCCTCTTTCAGCTTCAGCAGGCCCTGCTTCTCCAGCAGGATCAGGGAACGACCCAGGTTGGTCGGATCGTTCGGCACCGCGATCTGGGCACCGTCTTTCAGCTCGGACAGGGCCTTGACCTTCTTGGAGTAACCGGCGATCGGGTAGACGAAGGTGTTGCCGACCGGCACCAGCTTGAAGCCGCGATCACGGATCTGGGCATCCAGGTAGGGCTTGTGCTGGAAGGCGTTGACGTCGACGCTGCCGTCGTTCAGGGCCACGTTCGGGGTGACGTAGTCGGAGAAGGTGACCACTTCGACGGTCAGGCCGTATTTTTCCTTGGCCACCTTGGCCGCGGTCTCAACCAGCTCGGTCTCGGGACCGGCGATGGCGCCCACCTTCAGGGTCTTGTTCTCTTCCTTCTGGCCGCAGCCGACCAGTACCAGGGTTGCCAGCAGCGCAGCTGCTGCGGATTTGATGCCCAATTTCATAAAAACCTCCTGTCAGAAATCGACGATTAACGATGATCACATTGTTTGACCAGGCGCTCACCCGCGCTCTGGATGAGTTGAACCAGCACCACCAGAATGACCACGGTGACCAGCATGACGGTGGGATCGAAACGCTGGTAGCCGTAGCGAATACCCACATCACCGAGACCACCGCCTCCGATGGCACCTGCCATGGCGGAGTAGTTCACCAGGGTGACGAGGGTGATGATGACGCTGTTGAGGATCCCCGGCAGGGCCTCGGGCAGCAGCACCTTGGCGATGATTTGCAGGGGCTTGGCCCCCATGGCCTTGGCCGCTTCCAGCAGGCCGTCAGGCACCTCCATCAGGGCCCCTTCCACCAGGCGGGCGATGAAGGGAATGCAGCCCACGGTCAGCGGCACGATGGCGGCGATGGTGCCGATGCTGGTGCCGACGATGAAGCGGGTCAACGGAATGATGGCGACCAGCAGAATGATGAAGGGCACCGAGCGACCGACGTTGACGATGACGCCCAGGACCTTGTTGAGCAGCGGATTGGCCAGGATCTGCCCCGCCTTGGTCACGTGCAGCGCCACGCCGAGCGGCAGGCCGAGCAGGCAGCCGAACAGGGCGGAGGCAAACACCATGATGAGGGTGTCGCCCAGAGCCGAAATCAGCAGATTAATCATTGCTTCGGACATAACCCATTACCTCCAGCTGAATGTGGTTGTCGATGAGGAACTGTTGGGTGGCCTCGCACTGGGCCTCGTCCCCGAACAGTTCCGCCAGCAGGAAGCCGAACTTGACGCCACCGGCGTATTCGATGTCTGCGCTCAGGATGCTGATGTCGATGTTGAAACGGCGGCTCGCCTCGGAAATCAGCGGTGAATCCACCGTGGTCCCGGTAAAGCCGAGCTTCACCAGGGGATAGCTGCCGGGCACCCGGTCGCTACTCATCCGATCCTGATACTCCTGAGGCACTTCCAGGTGGATGGTGGAGTGGATGAAATCCCGGGCCAACTGGGTCTTGGCATTGCTGAAGAACCAGGCCACTTCCCCCTGCTCGATGAGACGGCCGTCGCTGATGATGGCCACCTCGTCACAGATCCCCTTCACCACGTCCATTTCGTGGGTGATGAGCAGTATGGTGAGCCCCAGCTTGACGTTGATCTCCTTGAGCAGGGTCAGGATCGAGCGGGTTGTCTGCGGGTCGAGGGCCGAGGTGGCCTCGTCACACAGCAGAACCTTGGGAGCCGGTGCCAGGGCGCGGGCGATGGCGACGCGCTGCTTCTGCCCGCCGGAGAGCTCGGACGGATAGGCGTGGGCACGGGCTTCCAGCCCGACCAGGGCCAGCAGTTCGCTGACCCGGCTCTGGATCTTGTCCTTGCTCCAGCCCGCCAGCTCCAGCGGGAAGGCGATGTTGGCGGAGACGGTGCGAGAGGCCAGCAGGTTGAAGTGCTGGAAGATCATGCCGATCTGGCGGCGAGCCTGAGTCAGATCCCGCTCGCTCAGGGCGACCAGGTCCTGGCCATCGACGATGACCTGCCCCTCGGTGGGGCGCTCCAGCAGGTTGACGCAGCGGATGAGGGTACTCTTGCCGGCACCGGAGGCACCGATCACCCCGAAGATCTTGCCTTGGGGCACATGCAGGCTCACGTCACGCAGGGCGTGCACGGCATCACTGCCTTTACCGTAGACTTTGTTGAGACCGATCAACTTAATCATGGATTCTTCCGTGCTAACAGCCTTAAAGCACAGGGCGCTACAGGCGGGTAAATTGGGCAGAGGTTTCACTGGGTAGCTCTGTCATCATGGAGGATGATGCTAAGATGTCCGGATGGCTGTGTCAACGCATGTTTTTACGTCTAGACGTCTAAAAAATGGATAAGGATTCCCGCCATTTGACTATGGTGTGGAGGTATCACCACCAGTATCAATATTAGATTCCGATTTGATGACATTGATCCGAATATAAGCTGGTAAATATCTCTTATGTCGTCGATTTGATGTCTCCCCTTCGGACAAGGTGCCCGGTCGTCCGGGCAGCATCGCTGCCGGTTTCCCCTTCCTCCTGCCGTCTCTTTTTCTGTTTTCTTTTCCATCTCCTTGATGCAGAACAATAAATGACCAGTTCGTGGCCGTGTCGACATGCCAGCTCCCTATACTGGCTGCAGGTGGATGCCAGGAGGGAGGCGAGATGCGATTCCAACAGATCAAGGACCTGATGCTCTATCTCGAGGAGCTTCATCATCGGCAAGGGCACATTTACGGGCGCCAGATCCCCCGGGTGGATGCTGAGCGCAGCAGGATGTTGCTGGCCTATTTGCAAGGGCGGGAGGATGCCGCGGCGGCTCATCTGCACGATTATCGCGAGCAGATGGGAAGCGCGGTGAAGGAGACCTGGCTGGATCAGGGATTTGGCGAGGATCTGCTGGCCGAGGGGGATCGTCTGGCGCTGCCCGCCACAACCCAGCCCGCGGAGATAGTGGCCCTGGTGTCACGCCAGGAGGAGAGGCTCATCGGCGAGCTGGAACGTCTGGCCCGGGAGTGCCCCACGCCCGACACGGCGGCGCTGCTGAAAGCCCTGGCTTCCATGGCCCAATCCCGCCTGACCCGTCTGGTACACGGTGCTCATCGCCTCGACGATCTCTGAGCCCGGATGAGAGAGACCCGGCACGGGCCGGGTCTTCTGATGTTGCTGGCGGTCAGCCCCCTTGCCGGGCCGCGCCATAGAGGGCGGCGCCTATGATGCCGGCCTGGTTGAGGTTCGCGGCCGCCACCAGGGGAGCCCGGGTCTCAATCTTGTCGATGAACTTGTCGAGCTTGGCGGCGCTGCCGCCCCCCAGGATGAAGAGGTCGGGGGAGAACAGAAACTCCAGGCGAGCCAGGTATTTGTTGAAACGTTTGCCCCAGCGGCCCCAGGAAAGATCCTCGCGCTTGCGCACCGCATCGGAGCAATAGTGTTCGGCCACCATGCCTTCCAGCATCAGGTGGCCCAGCTCGGTATTGGGCAGCAACTGGCCATTGACGAAGACGGCGGTACCGATGCCGGTGCCGACGGTGATGAGAATGATGACCCCCTGGCGATCCTGCCCGGTGCCAAAGCGCATCTCCGCCAGACCGGCCGCATCGGCGTCGTTCAGGACATGGCAGGGCAGGCCGGTCACATCGGCAAACAGGTGGGCTGCATCGGTCTCAATCCAGCTCTTGTCGATGTTGGAGGCATTCTTGGCGATGCCGTTGTGGATGGTTGCGGGAAAACCGCACCCCACGGGACCCTTCCATTGGAAGTGCTCGACCAGCGCCTTGAGGGTGTGTGCCACGGCGGCCGGGGTTGCCGGTTGCGGTGTGGCGATGCGGTGGCGTTCGCCAATCAGCTCCCCGGTTTCGGTGTCGACCAGGCAGCCCTTGATCCCGGACCCCCCAATATCTACTCCCAGCATCTGCATCAGAATCTTCCTTTTATTGTGCCGATGTTCAATGGTCGGCAGAGCATGAAAAAATGGCTGCGATCCGGCAAGTGCCAGATCACTTATGCGTGATCCGGCAGACCTTTTTCGATGCAGCGGATCAGCAATCGCGTCTTTTTATTCTCTTCCTGCTGACGCCTGGCCAGGGTCGCCAGCGCCCACTCGATATGCTCGGCCACCATGGACGCAGCCTCAGGCAGCGCCTGTTGCAGGGCGGCCAGGACCTCGCTGCTGGCCGGTCCGTTGCCAAGGGCCACCGCCAGGTTGCGACGCCAGCGCTGATAGCCGATGCGGCGGATGGGGCTGCCTTCCGTGTGCTTGAGAAATTCGGCTTCGCTCCAGCGCCACAGCACCAGCAGGGGAGGGCGATGCAGGTCGGGACGGGGACTGAAATCGGGTTCGGGGCTGGCATCGGCATAGCGGTTCCAGGGGCAGATGAGCTGGCAGTCGTCACAGCCATAGATGCGATTGCCCATGAGCGGCCTGAACTCCTCGGGAATGGGGCCGTCGTTCTCGATGGTGAGATAGGAGATGCAGCGCCGTCCGTCTACCACATAGGGGGCGATGATGGCACCGGTGGGGCAGATGTTGATGCAGGCCACGCACTTGCCACACAGCTCCTTCTCCACCGGGGTATCCACGGGCAGCGGCAGGGCGATGAGCAATTCTCCCAGAAAGAAGAAGGAACCGGCGGACTCGTTGATCAGCAGCGAGTGCTTGCCCACCCAGCCAAGGCCGGCCTTGGCCGCCAGCGGCCGTTCCAGAATAGGGGCCGAGTCGACGAAGGGGCGCCACTCGCCCAGGGTTTGTCCCGCTGCCCGCAACAGGGTGTCGCACCGCAGCTCGATGCGCTCCCCCAACTGCTTGAGCCGGTTGCGCAGCACCTTGTGGTAGTCGCGGCCGAGGGCATAGCGGCTGATGTAGCCGAGGGTGGGATCGCGCAGGGTGGCGGCAAAGCCCGCCTCGAACGGGAGGTAGTTCATCCGCACCGAGATGACCCGCAAGGTGCCCGGCAACAGCTCGTGGGGGCGGGCCCTCATCATGCCGTGGCGCGCCATGTAGTCCATGGTGCCGTGATAACCGGCATCCAGCCAGGCCTGCAACCTTGGCTCTTCTAGGGTGAGATCGGTGTCGGCGATGCCGACCTGGTCAAATCCTAGCTCCCTTGCCCAGAGCTTGATATCGTGGGCCAGTTGCGCAAGTTCGGCAGCCGTCATGCAGCATCCCCTCTCTTCCTGCAGGAGTGTGGCAGGCGCAGGGCGGCAATATGGCGTGCCAGTTGCCGGGTCATGGGATGATGAAACGTGGGGGCCGTCATGGTAGAGGTGTTCGGGGACGCTATCCGCAAAAATGAGTGGGAGAGTCTAGCACAACCCCTGTGGCGGGCCGAGCAGATCCGCAGCATGGAACGGCGCTGGGCCGAGCAGGAAGGGTTGCCCCTCTATGTGCTGATGGAGCGGGCCGGGAGTGCGCTGTGCAACTATGCCTGTCACCACTGGCCCGACAGCCGTCAGTGGTGGATCTTCGTCGGCCCTGGCAACAACGGCGGGGACGGCTACGTGCTGGCCCGCCTTGCCCGGCGCATCGGCCTCGAACCTCTGGTGATTGCCGCCCGGGCTCCCGGCCTGCTGAGGGGGGATGCCAGGCGGGCTGCCGAAGAGTGGCTCGCATCGGGGGGGGGCGTGACCATGGCCGAGGATCTGCTGCCCGCCACGCTGCCGCCGCCGGATCTGGTCATAGACGCACTGCTCGGTACCGGCGTCCAGCTTCCCCTCTCCTCGTCAATGACAAAGATCGTCGCAACAATCAATGGCTTGAACGCGCCCGTGCTGGCGGTGGATCTCCCCTCCGGTCTCAATGCCGACACCGGCCGCGCCATGGGCGCACTGGTGCGTGCCACCCGCACCCTCACTTTCATCGGCATCAAGCAGGGCATGCTCACCGCCGACGGGGTAGACGGAGTCGGCCACCTCGACCGGGATCCCCTGGGAGTGACGCCGGGGGAGGAACGGGTTCCCGCTGCCGAGCGGATCGATTATCCCAGCCTCAAGGGGTTGCTGACCCCGCGCATGCGCTCGGCTCACAAGGGACACAGCGGCAAGGTACTGCTGACGGGGGGGAACCTCGGCATGCAGGGGGCCATCCTGCTGGCGGGTCAGGCCTGTCTGCGGGCGGGGGCGGGATTGGTACGCCTGCGCCAGCACCCTGATTGCCCTGCGGCCAGCCTGGTTCAACCCGAGCTGATGGGATGCCCCGCGGACATGGATGAAGGGTGGGCATCGGTGCAGGTACTGGGCCCCGGGCTCGGTCAGGATGAGTGGGGCCGGGCCCGGTTCGAACAGGGCATCGGAGCCGCCGTGCCACTGGTATTGGACGCCGATGGATTGAATTGGCTGGCGCAGGCCCCCCGTCATCAGGATAATTGGGTGCTCACGCCCCACCCCGGGGAGGCGGCTCGCCTGCTGGGTTGCTCCATCGCCGAGGTCGAGGGGGACAGGTTTGCGGCCGTCTCGCGACTGCAACAGCGCTACGGTGGTGTGGTGTTGCTCAAGGGGGCGGGGTCGCTCATCTGCGACGGCAGGCGCATTTCCCTGTGCGACGAGGGCAATCCGGGCATGGCCAGCGGCGGCATGGGCGACCTCTTGTCTGGTATAATCGCCGCCCTCCTGGCCCAGGGCTGGCCTGCGGGGATGGCCGCCCGACTCGGGGCCGTGATCCACGGCGAGGCGGCCGACCTGGCTGCGGCCGAGGGGGAGAGGGGCATGCTGGCATCGGATCTGCTGCCCTGGATCCGCCGTCTGGTCAATCCGACACAGTAACAAGTTAAAAGAAGAACATGGCAAAAACGTTGATGATGACACTGCCGGACGAGGCAGCAACAGTGGCCCTGGGCGGCCGGCTGGCGCAGGCGTGCCAGCAGGCGACCACGGTCTTTCTGCACGGCGCCCTCGGGGCCGGCAAAACCACCCTGACCCGAGGCTGGGTGCAGGGGCTCGGCCATCAAGGCAAGGTCAAGAGTCCGACCTATACCCTGGTGGAGCCCTATGAACTGGCCAGGTGGCAGGTCTATCACTTCGATCTCTATCGACTGGCCGACCCGGAAGAGCTGGAGTTCATGGGTATTCGCGACTACTTCGGTGCCGATACCCTCTGCCTGGTGGAGTGGCCGGAGAAAGGGGAGGGCTGGCTGCCCGCTCCGGATCTCGAGATCACCCTGACCTATGTTAACGAGCAGCGCGAGGCCCAGATCGTGACCCGCACTGCTATCGGCGAAGCCATTCTGGAACGGTTGTCATCTCAGTGCGCTTGATCCTCGTCTTTGTTCTCTCCTTGATGGCCTTACCCACCTGGGCGAATCAGCTCAAGAGTGTGCGGGTATGGCCGTCGCCGGACAACACCCGGGTGGTGCTCGACATGAGCAGTGCCCCCAATTTCAACTACTTCACCCTGACCGGCCCGAGCCGCCTGGTGATCGACCTGAAGGGCGCCAGCAATGCCGCCAACCTGGCCCGCATCGAGAACAAGAGCGAGCTGGTGCGCAAGATCCGTGAGAGCACGCCCCTTGAACAAGGCAGCCTGCGCCTGGTGCTGGATCTCAGCTCTTCCATCAAGCCAGTGGTCTTCCCGCTGGCGCCGGCTGGTCCCTATGGCCACCGGCTGGTGATCGATCTGCCCTACGAAGAGAAGGGCAGCGCCACGGCACAACCCGCGCCCGTCGGGGGACAGGGCAAGGCCATCGTCATCGCCATCGATCCCGGCCACGGCGGGGAAGACCCGGGCTCCATCGGCCCGCGCCGCACCTACGAGAAGCGGGTGACCCTGTCGGTGTCGCAGAAGCTGGCGGCCCTCATCGATCGCGAGCCCGGCATGCGTGCCGTGCTGACCCGGCGCGGCGACTACTTCGTCGACCTGAACAAGCGCTCCGAGATCGCCCGCAAGGCCAAGGCGGATCTGCTGGTGTCGGTGCACGCCGACAGCTTCCACAACTCGACCCCGCGCGGCGCGTCCGTGTGGGTGCTGTCGACCAACCGTGCCAACCGCGAGATGGGCAGCTGGCTCGAGAAGCAGGAGAAGCAGGGGGAACTGCTCGGCGGCGTCGGCAAGGTATTGGCCGAGTCCGATCCCAACCCCTATCTGGCACAGACCTTCCTGGATCTCTCCATGGACAAGTCCAGGGCCGAAGGTTATGAGGTGAGCCGCCAGATCCTGCGCTCCATGGGCAGGGTGGCCCGGTTGCACAAGAAGGCGCCGGAGCACGCCAGTCTGGCGGTGCTGAAGGCGCCGGACATTCCCTCGGTGCTGGTGGAGACGGGCTTCATCTCCAACCACGCGGAAGAGAAGCTGCTGGCCACCGCCAGCTATCAGGATCAGCTGGCCCGCGCCATCTTCGAGGGGATCCGCGCCTATTACCGCAGCCATCCGACCAAGGGCCCCATGCTGACCGGCAAGGGACAACAGGTGGCCAGCAAGCAGGCAACGAGTCGTCCTGCCCCCGCGAGCAGGCCAGTGGCCGCCAGCAAACCGGCGACACAACCGGTGCAGCAGGTGGTGACCAACCGGATGCCGGCGACCGAGCCGTATCGCGTCGGCGACGGCGGTGCCCCGGTCAGCAGCGTCGGCAGTGCCTCCGGCGCCGGGGTGATCAAGCCCTACAAGGTGGCGGCGAAGGAGCCAAGCGCCCCGGTCAGCAGCGTGCAGAGCAACGACAAGTCCAGGATGATCCGCCACGTGGTCACCCGCGGCCAGAGCCTCTCCCGCCTCGCCGAGAAGCACGGGGTGAGCCAGGCGCGGCTGGTGGAGATCAACAAGCTCAAGTCGCGGGACATCCAGATAGGGCAGGTGCTCTACATCCCGCAGGACTAGTGCCGGATGAACGCCGCGACCGTCCCTCTGCCGGTGGCAAGGAGGGGCGCGGCGAATGTTCATGGTGTCAAGCCCATCCCCTCACACCCCCAACCTTCAGGAGTACGCGATGCCAATCCGTATATTGCCGCCGATTCTGGCCAACCAGATTGCTGCCGGTGAGGTGGTGGAGCGGCCCTCCTCCGTGGTGAAGGAGCTGGTGGAGAACAGCCTGGATGCGGGGGCCGACCGGGTCGAGATCGACATCGACAAGGGGGGCGCCAAGCTCATCCGCATCCGTGACAACGGCTGCGGTGTCGCCAGGGATGAGCTGGTGCTGGCGCTGTCGCGCCACGCCACCTCCAAGGTCGCCACCCTGGACGATCTGGAAGGGATCAGCAGCCTGGGGTTTCGCGGTGAGGCGCTCGCCTCCATCAGCTCGGTGGCTCGCCTCACCTTCACCTCCCGCACGGCGGAGCAGGCCGAAGCCTGGCAGGCCCAGGCGGAAGGGCGCGAGATGAGCGTCACCGTCAAGCCGGCGGCCCACCCGGTGGGTACCACGGTGGAGGTGGTGGACCTCTTCTTCAACACCCCGGCGCGGCGCAAGTTCATGCGCAGCGAAAAGACCGAGTTTGCCCACATCGACGAGCTGGTGCGGCGCATCGCGCTCTCCCGTTTCGACGTCACCCTGATCCTGCGCCACAACGGCAAGGTGGTGCGCCAGTACAAGGCCGCGAACACGGTGGCGGAGCAGGAGCGCCGGCTCGCCGCCGTCTGCGGCTCTCCCTTCATGCACCACGCCCTGGCGGTGTCGAGCGAACATAGCGACGTGCGGCTCTGGGGCTGGCTGGCCACGCCCGCCGGCGCCAGGCCGCAAAACGATCTGCAATACACCTATGTCAACGGCCGCATGATGCGCGACAAGCTCATCAACCACGCCATCCGGCAGGCCTATGACGAACTGCTGCCGGCCGACCGGTTCGCGGCCTATGTGCTCTACATCGAGCTGGATCCCCGTCAGGTGGACGTGAACGTTCACCCCGCCAAGCACGAGGTGCGCTTCCATCAGGCGCGCCTCATCCACGACTTCATCTTCCAGGCGCTGTTTACCGCCTTGCGCCACGACGGAGCAGGGAGCGCCACCGATGCCCCCCTGGCCGAGACCCAGGTCGAGCTGCCGGGCAGCCCGGAGATCACCTATCCGGGTCAGGCGCCGCGCACCGAGTGGTACGGTGCCGAACACGGCTATCGGGCTCCTGCCCCTGCGCGAGATGGCGACGGCGTGCGGGAAGGCGGTGGTGGCAGGGGAGGACACTACCAGCCTCCCGAACCCCCGAGCCGGGCCGCCATGCGAGGCATGGGCGCCTTGCTCACCACCCTGCCCGAGGTGGCGACGCCGGCATCCCGGCCCGGAGCCGAGAGCGGTGCCGTCGAGACGCCAGCCCGAACGGGGGAGTGGCGCGCCCTGAGCCTGGTCGAGCAGGCCTATCTGCTGATGGAGCGTCAGGGGCAGCTGGCGCTGCTCTCCCTGGTGCGCGCCGAGCGTCTGTTGTTGCGCCACTGGCTGCTGGATGCCTGGGGCCAGGGGCTGGCGGCCCAGCCTCTGTTGCTGCCGGTCTCCTTCAAGCTGCCGAAAAACCTGGTCGCACTGGTGGAGGAGCGGGAACGTCTGCTCAAACGCATGGGGCTGGAGTTGAAAAGCGGGGGACGCGACACCATGATCCTGACTCGGGTGCCCGCCCTGCTGCGCCAGACCGATCTGGCCCGCCTCTTACCCGAATTGTTGCAGCTGGTCGAGAGTGGATCTGACAGTGATGCCGACGCACAGGCTGGGGTACTATGCCAGTGGTTGGTGGAACAAGGCATAAGTGCCGAAAAAATATACGATTTTGCCACTGCCACCCGGTTGTTGACGGAACTTGTTGCCGATTTCAGTGACCAACTGGCAGACGTTCGCATGGTGCGCCCGTTGCCGCTGGCGAACGTGCTGGCCGAGTTTGCCGATGGCAACTGACGGCGTCTCGTCGTCTGTTGCATCCATATGACCAGTTTTATGCCGGCTCGCCCGTGAAGGGGCGGCCGAAGGGAGTATTTAACGTGGCTGACTTGCCGACTGCAATTTTTCTGATGGGGCCGACGGCCTCCGGCAAGACGGATCTCGCCATTGAACTGTGCCAGGCCCTGCCCTGCGACATCATCAGCGTGGACTCCGCGCTCATCTATCGCGGCATGGACATAGGCACCGCCAAGCCGACGCCAGCCGAGCTGGCGCAGGCCCCGCACCGGCTGATCGATATCCTGGATCCCGCCATGAGCTATTCGGCGGCGGATTTTTGCAAGGATGCCCTGCGGGAGATGAAAGAGATCGCCGACCGTGGTCGCATTCCGCTGCTGGTGGGCGGCACCATGCTCTATTTCAAGGCGCTGCTGGAGGGGCTTTCTCCGCTGCCTTCCGCCGATCCCGCCATTCGGGCCGGCATCGAGGAAGAGGCTGCCCGCCTCGGCTGGCAGGCGCTGCACGACGAACTGGTGCGCATCGACCCGGTGGCCGGTGCCCGCATCCACCCCAACGATCCCCAGCGCCTGTGCCGGGCGCTCGAGGTTTACCGCATCAGCGGCAAGACCCTCACCGAGCTGACCCAGGTACAGGGAGAGGGGCTGCCCTACCGGGCGCTGCAGTTTGCCATCGCGCCGAGGGATCGGGCCGTGTTGCACCAGCGCATCGAACAGCGGTTTGACAAGATGCTGGGCAGCGGCTTCGAGCAGGAGGTCAGGGCGCTTTACGAGCGGGGGGATCTCACCCCGGATCTTCCCTCCATTCGCTGCGTGGGATACCGCCAAATGTGGGACTACCTGGCGGGGGAAGTGGAGTATGATGAGATGCGTTATCGCGGCATTGTTGCCACCCGCCAGTTGGCCAAGCGTCAGATGACCTGGTTGCGCGGTTGGCCTGATGTGACCTGGTTGGAATCTGGTGAGTCTGGCAATCTGGCCAGGGTCGTCGCCCAAGCTGGTCCGGCTTGACACTCCTGTATAATCAGGTTGTTATATTGAATATCCGGTGTTTAAAAACAACAAACTATAAGGAAAAGAAAGATGGCTAAGGGGCAATCTCTCCAAGACCCGTTTTTGAATGCGCTGCGCCGTGAGCGTATTCCTGTTTCTATCTATTTGGTGAACGGCATCAAACTGCAGGGTCAGATCGAATCGTTTGACCAGTTTGTCATTCTGCTGAAGAACACCGTGAGCCAGATGGTCTACAAGCACGCCATTTCCACCGTGGTGCCGGCCCGTGCCGTCAACCATCACCAGCACGCCCCGGGCGCCGCCGGTGAAGAGCAGGGTGAAGCCGAGGCGTGATATCCTGCGGCGAGTTCACTCGCCAACTCAGATCCATCATGATACCTGTCAAGGAGCAAGCGCTTGTTTGACCGTTACGAAGCTGGTGAACAGGCCGTTCTGGTACATGTCAACTTCAGCGATGAGGGGGAGCGGGAGGATCTGGACGAGCTTAAGATGCTGGTGAGCTCGGCCGGGGTCAATGCGCTGGCGGTGATCACCACCAGTCGCAGCGCACCCAGCGCCAAATTTTTTGTCGGCAGTGGCAAGGCGGAAGAGATCGCGTCCCAGGTCCAGATGCTGGATGCGGACGTGGTCATCTTCAACCATGCCCTGACCCCCGCCCAGGAACGCAACCTGGAGCGTCTGTTCCAGTGCCGGGTGGTGGACAGGACCGGCCTGATCCTCGATATCTTCGCCCAGCGCGCCCGCACTCACGAAGGCAAGTTGCAGGTCGAACTGGCCCAGTTGCGCCATCTTTCCACTCGCCTGGTGCGAGGCTGGACCCACCTCGAACGACAGAAGGGCGGGATCGGTCTGCGCGGCCCGGGTGAAACCCAGCTTGAAACCGACCGCCGCCTGCTGCGCGAGCGCATCAAGGCGATTCTGCGCCGACTCGACAAGGTGGCCAAGCAGCGGGAACAGGGGCGACGTGCCCGCAACCGCAACGAAGTGCCGACCGTTTCCCTGGTGGGTTACACCAACGCCGGAAAATCCACTTTGTTCAACCAACTTACAGATGCCAGCGTGTATGCTGCCGACCAATTGTTCGCAACCCTGGATCCCACCCTGCGCAAATTGGTGATCCAGGATGTGGGTGATGTGATCCTGGCGGATACAGTTGGATTTATTCGGCACTTGCCCCATGATCTGGTCGCGGCCTTCAAGGCGACGCTGCAGGAGACCCGCGAGGCGGACCTGCTGCTGCACGTGGTGGACTGCGCCGATGAGCAGATGCAGGAGAATATCGATTCGGTGCAGACAGTGCTGGCCGAGATCGAGGCGGACGACCGTCCCCAGCTGATGATCTGCAACAAGATCGACAAGCTGAGCGATCGCCCGGCCGGTCTTGAGCGGGATGAGGCAGGGCGTCCGGTGCGGGTCTGGCTGTCGGCCCAGACCGGGGAAGGCAGAGAATGCCTGTTCCAGGCCCTGACCGAACTGCTGGCCGGCTCCATGGTCCATCACACCCTGCAGTTGCCGCCGTCGGCCGCGAGATTGCGCAGTGCGCTCTATCGGCTCAAGGGCATCGAGCAGGAAGGTTTCAGCGAGGAGGGGGATTTTGTCCTGGAGGTGCGCCTGCAACTGGCCGACTGGAACCGCCTCATGAAACAAGAAGGTGAGATTTTACAACGCTTTATCAGGCATTGATGGGTCGATGAACATAACTGGTTTGCTGATTTCATCGCCCCTCTGTGGCCCGATAGAGATGATATCCATCCGCATGTATTAATGGAGACGCTGATGGCTTGGAATGAGCCTGGTAACAATGGCAAAGACCGTGACCCCTGGGGGAACAACGGCAAGAATCAGGGCCCCCCTGATCTGGACGAGATGCTTCGCAAGGTGAGCCGTCGTTTTGGCGGTCTGCTCGGTGGTGGCAAATCCGGTGGTGGTGACGTCGGCAAGTTCGGCCTCTCCATCGCCTTGGTGGTGGCCGTGGTGGTGTGGGTCGTCAGCGGCTTCTACACCATTCGCGAAGCCGAGCGAGGCGTGGTGCTGCGCTTTGGCGAATACTCCCACAACGTGGATCCCGGCCTGCGCTGGAAACCGACCTTCATCGACCGGGTGATCCCGGTGGACGTGGAGTCTGTCCGTTCCCTGCCGGCGTCCGGTTTCATGCTGACCCAGGATGAAAACGTGGTGCGGGTCGAGATGGACGTGCAGTATCGCGTGGTCGATCCCGAGCAGTACCTGTTCAGCGTGACCAACGCCGACGAGAGCCTGAGCCAGGCCACCGACAGCGCCCTGCGCTACGTGGTGGGTCACACCCGGATGGATGATGTGCTGACCACGGGTCGTGAGAAGGTGCGTCAGGAAACCTGGCAGGTGATCGACAGCATCATCGAGCCCTATCAGATGGGTCTGCAGATCGTGGACGTCAACTTCCTGCCGGCGCGTCCGCCGGAAGAGGTGAAGGATGCGTTTGATGACGCCATTTCCGCCCAGGAAGATGAGCAGCGTTTCATCCGTGAAGCGGAAGCCTATGCCCGTGAAGTGGAGCCCAAGGCTCGTGGCCAGGTCAAACGTCTGGAGCAGGAGGCCGAAGCCTACAAGTCCCAGATCGTGTTGAAGGCCAAGGGTGAAGTCGCTCGCTTCAACGAGCTGCTGCCCCAGTATCAGGCCGCGCCCGAGCTGACCCGTGATCGTATCTACCTGGAAACCATGGAAGAGCTCTATCAGCAGGCCAACAAGGTGGTGGTCGACATGCCGGCTGGCAACAACAGCATGATCTACCTGCCGCTCGACAAGCTCTCTGGCAAGGCGAATGCCGTGCAACCGGCACGTCCTGCGGGCACCCCAGCAGTCGAGGCGGCCCAGCCGTCCAACGAAGGGGCCAACTCCACTCCGACCCCGCTGCGTGGCGGTGATCGTTTCAGCACAGGGAGAAACTGATAGATGAAAAAGCTAGCTATTGGTGTCATCGCTGTGGCCGCCATGGTCTGCTTCTCTTCCATCTTCATCGTCGATGAAGGACAGAAGGGGATCGTGGTGCAGTTTGGCAAGGTGAAACGGGTCGACTCTGGTGAACCGCGCCTGTACGAGCCGGGCCTGCACTTCAAGGTGCCGCTCATCGACCAGGTACGCAAGATGGATGCCCGCATCCAGACCCTGGAAGGCCAGGCGGATCGCTTCGTTACGTCCGAGAAGAAGGATCTCATCATCGACTCCTACGTGAAGTGGAAGATCGAGGACTTCTCCAAGTACTACCTGGCGACCGGTGGTGGCAACAAGATCCAGGCTGAAGACCTGCTCAAGCGCAAGATCAACAACGGCCTGCGTTCCGAGATCGGTAACCGCACCATCAAGGACATCGTCTCCGGCGAGCGCAGTACCGTGATGGAAGATGCCCTGATGAAGATGGCGCGCTCCTCCGAGCTCGGCATCAAGGTGGTGGATGTGCGCATCAAGCAGATCAACCTGCCGGTGGAAGTTTCCAGCTCCATCTATCAGCGGATGCGTGCCGAGCGGACTGCGGTTGCCCGTGAACACCGTTCACAGGGTCGCGAGCAGGCCGAGATCCTGCGTGCCGACATCGACCGCAAGGTGACCGTGATGATCGCCGACGCCGAGAGTAATGCCCGTCAACTGCGTGGTGAAGGGGATGCCGAAGCCGCCAGGATCTATGCCGACAGCTACAAGAAGGACCCGGAGTTCTTCAGTTTCGTGCGCAGCATGGAGGCCTATCGCAAGAGCTTCGCCGGTGGCAACGACCTCATGGTCCTGAAACCGGACAGCGAGTTCTTCCGCTACCTCAAGTCGCCGCACGGCAACAAGCAGTAAACATGTGTTGATATGACCCAAGGGCCTGATGATTCAGGCCCTTTTGTTTGCCGGCCACAGACCGGCAGGGGAACAGGGATAGGGAGAGGTGATGCTGACATCCATGTTGATGGGGCTGGGGTTGCTGCTGCTCTTCGAAGGATTGGGGCCCTTGCTCGCTCCCAGGGCATGGCAGCAGATGCTGCGCCTGCTCGGGGAGTTGCCGCCGGAACAGCTGCGCCGCATCGGCGGCTGTCTGGTGGTGGCAGGTGGTGTCATCTTGTGGGCGTTGGCCCGTTAGAGCCTGTGTTGATACGACAGTGGCACGGGGAATTCGGACAATAAAAAAAGGCCAGAGGGCCTCTTTTTTATTGTCCGCCGGCTAGCATCAGGCGCTGCGCTGCACCGCCATGTGGGCCAGGGTCTCCAGCGCTTGCTTGTGCCGGGAGTCAGGCAGGATGGCGAGGGCGGCGATGGCCTTGTCAGCCTCTTCCCGAGCTCGCTGGCGGGAGTATTCGAGAGCTCCGGTGCGATCCAGGATGCCCAGAATACGCTCCAGGTGATCCATACCGTTGCGGTGCTCGATGGCATCGCGCACCAGTTGACGCTCTTCCGGGGTACCCACTTCCATGGCGCGCAACAGCGGCAGGGTCGGCTTGCCTTCGGCCAGATCGTCACCCACGTTCTTGCCCATCTCCTCGCTCTGGGAGCAGTAGTCCATCACGTCGTCGATGATCTGGAACGCGGTACCCAGGTACTTGCCGTAGTCGGTCATGGCCTGCTCGACGGGCTCGGGCTGATGGGTCAGCACGGCGGCGAGTCGGGTCGCGGCTTCAAACAGCTTGGCGGTCTTGCAGTAGATGACCGTCATGTAGCTCTCTTCCGTGGTATCCGGATCGTTGCAGTTCATCAGCTGCAGCACTTCTCCTTCGGCGATGGTGTTGGTGGCATCGGAGAGGATCTCCATCACCTTCAGGTTGGAGAGTTCGCTCATCATCTGGAAGGAGCGGCTGTAGAGGTAGTCACCCACCAGAACACTGGCGGCGTTGCCAAACAGGGCGTTGGCGGTTTCCCGGCCGCGGCGCAGGTCGGATTCGTCGACCACGTCGTCGTGCAGCAGGGTGGAGGTGTGAATGAATTCGATGATGGCGGCCAGTTTCAGGTGATCTTCACCCTCATAGCCCAGTGCGCGTGCGGCCATCACGGTCAGCATGGGGCGCATCCGTTTTCCGCCTGCACTGACAATATAGAAACCCAGCTGGTTGATCAGGCTGACATCGGACTGGAGTCTCGCCAGGATCAGTTCATTGACCGCCGTCATGTCGGCGGCACAGAGCGCACGGATAGTCTGTTGGTCCATAAGTCTCGTCACGTGACGGCAGCATTTACTGCGTTTTTAGCAATGGCGGGGATTCTACACGATTTCACAATGGGTTACAGTTAGGCGTTTATTCACGGGGGCAGATATGCGCACAAAATAAACTTTTTGCTAAATTGGCCTTGCCTCGGCAAATCGTTCTGCGTAGAATGCCCGCCCATTGTTATAGGTTTTTGTGCGTGTCTGGCCTTGAGCAAAAGACACGCCTTTACGGAGTTAATCAAATGTACGCGGTATTCCAAAGCGGCGGAAAACAACACCGTGTGGCCGAAGGTCAAATCGTTCGTCTGGAAAAGCTGAACGTTGAGACTGGCGCTACCATCGACTTCAACGAAGTGCTGATGGTTGCTGCAGGCGACACTTTCAAAGTAGGTGCTCCTTTCGTTGAAGGTGGCAAGGTTGTGGCTGAAGTTGTGGCTCACGGCCGTGGCGAGAAAGTGACTATCGTCAAGTTCCGTCGTCGTAAGCACCACCGTAAGCAAGCGGGCCACCGTCAGTGGTTCACTGAAGTCAAAATCACTGGCATCAGCGCTTAATTAGAGGAGTCCGATAGATGGCACACAAAAAAGCTGGCGGTTCATCCCGCAACGGTCGCGATTCTGAAGCTAAACGCCTGGGCGTGAAGCGTTTCGGCGGCGAAACAGTTCTGGCTGGCAGCATCATCGTTCGTCAGCGCGGCACCAAGTTCCACGCTGGTGAGAACGTTGGTCTGGGCAAGGACCACACTCTGTTCGCTACCGCGAACGGTAAAGTGCAGTTCGAAGTTAAAGGTCCGCAGAATCGTAAGTACGTCAGCATCGTTGCTGAGTAATTACGGACCGCAAGGATCCGAAGCCCCGCCAACCTGGCGGGGCTTTTGTTTTTCTGATGAGTTTGACGAAAAAACGGCACGCGGATGAGCCGGCGCTGACAGCCCTCATCGGCCAGATGCGCCTCGCCCGAAGGGGCCCGTATCACTATAATTGCGTATCGGTTTTTCGAATTAAGGTGACGGTTACCTATGAAGTTTGTTGATGAAGTCCAGATTCGAGTCGATGCCGGTGACGGTGGTAACGGTTGTGTGAGCTTCCGCCGCGAGAAGTACATCCCGAACGGCGGCCCGGACGGCGGTGACGGCGGTGATGGTGGCGACGTGTATCTGGTGGCCGATGAAAACCTGAACACCCTGATCGACTACCGTTTCGAGCGCTTCCACGCCGCTGAGCGTGGCGAGAACGGCCAGAGTGCCAACTGTACCGGTCGTCGCGGCAAGGACAAGATCCTGCGCGTGCCGGTGGGAACCCGTGCCACCGATGAAGACACCGGCGAACTGCTGGGGGATTTGACCAGTCACGATCAGAAGCTGCTGGTTGCCAAGGGTGGCTTCCACGGCCTTGGCAACACCCGCTTCAAGAGCTCGGTCAACCGGGCGCCGCGCCAGAAGAGCAACGGCACCCCGGGTGAAGTGCGTACCCTGAGGCTGGAGCTGCTGCTGCTGGCGGATGTCGGCATGCTGGGTCTGCCCAACGCAGGCAAGTCCACCTTCATTCGCGCCGTTTCTGCGGCCCGTCCGAAAGTGGCAGACTACCCCTTCACCACCCTGGTACCGAACCTGGGTGTGGTACGTGGTGAGAACTCCCGCTCCTTTGTCATTGCCGACATTCCGGGTCTGATCGAGGGTGCTGCCGAGGGTGCAGGCCTGGGTATCCGCTTTCTCAAGCACCTGGAGCGTTGCCGCGTCCTGATCCACCTGGTGGATATCTGCCCGGTGGATGGCTCCGATCCTGCCGAGAACGCCGTGACCATCGTCCGGGAGCTGGAAAAATACAGCCCCGAGCTTGCGGGCAAGCCGCGCTGGCTGGTGTTCAACAAGATGGACCTGATCCTGGAAGAAGAGGCTCAGGAAGTGATGGACAGAGTCAAGGCAGCCCTCAACCACGAAGGTCCGGTCTACGCCATCACCGCCATCAGCAAGGAAGGCACCAAGAAGGTGTGCTACGACATCCTGGATCTGCTGGATACCATGCCTCGTCAGCTGGCGGAAGATGCCAGAGACGCCATCGAGAAGGTGGAGTTCAAGTGGGATGACTATCACAAGAACCAGCTTGCCAAGGCGGAAGCCGATGCCCTGGCGGCGTCCAAGGCCTTCGATGATGGCCTGGACGATGACGACTGGGACGATGAGGACGACGACGGCGTCGAAGTCATTTACGTTCGCGATTGAGCATCATGTTCGTGACAAGACCGGAGCCAGACAGGCTCCGGTTTTTTTAGGTTCATCGCGGCTTTCCGGGGAAGGCCGCCTTGATTTTCAGAAAAAAGTATTCTGAGTCCCTAAATCCATATGCCATGCGCTTTATCACTTTGATCTTGT
>NZ_JAPCIZ010000033.1:0-46761 GCF_027707725.1 Aeromonas sp. QDB25
TATAACCATGAGCGGCCCAATATGGCGCTGGGCGGCTACACGCCGAAACAGCGCTTGGCACAGGCCGCATGACCTCTACTTTTGAGTGCTCCAAAAAATGGGGGGATTACCGACGTAGCCCCGGATTCGGATAACCCCTGGCGCAGCGATTTTCGTCAGGTGGTGCTGGAAGACGCGCTGCGCGAGGCGATACAACGGCTCAACCCCAAGGTGCCAGCCGGGGCGCGCGAGGATGCCGTGCGCCAGGTGCTCAACCTTGACACCCCGGCCCAGCTGATGGCTAACCGCGCCTTCCATCGTCTGCTGGTGGGTGGGGTCAGGGTCGAGTATCAGCGCGGCGGGGAGACAGTGGGCGACTTTGTGCGCCTCGCCGACTTTGCCGATCCGGCCGCCAACGACTGGCTCGCCCTCAACCAGTTCTCCATCAAGGGCCCCCACCACACCCGCCGCCCCGACATCATCCTGTTCCTCAACGGCCTGCCGCTGGTGGTGCTGGAGCTCAAGAACCCCGCCGACGAGCAGGCCGACATCTGGAAGGCGTTCGAGCAGTTGCAGACCTACAAGGCGCAGATCCCGGACCTGTTCCAGTACAACGAGATCCTGGTCATCTCCGATGGCAGCGAGGCGCGCATGGGGTCGCTGTCGGCCAATGCAGAGCGCTTCATGCAGTGGCGCACGGTGGACGGGGTTACCCTCGATCCATTCGGTCCCTTCGGCGAGCTGGAGACCCTGGTGCGCGGCATACTCACGCCCGCCCTGCTGCTCGACTACGTGCGCTTCTTCGTGCTGTTCGAGGAGGACGGCGTCCTGGTCAAGAAGATCGCCGGTTACCACCAGTACCACGCGGTGCGCTCGGCCATCGCTCAGGTGGTGCAGGCGTCGCGGCCAGAGGGCACCCGCAAGGGGGGCGTGGTGTGGCACACCCAGGGCAGCGGCAAGAGCATCACCATGACCTGCTTCGCGGCGCGGGTGATGCAAGAGACGGCGATGGATAACCCGACCATCGTGGTCATCACCGATCGCAACGACCTCGATGGCCAGCTGTTTGGTGTCTTCTCGCTGTCGCAGGATCTGCTGCGTGAGCAGCCGGTGCAGGTCGGCACGCGCGGGGATCTGCGCGCCAAGCTCGGCAACCGCCCCTCCGGTGGCATCGTCTTCACCACCATCCAGAAGTTCATGCCGGGGGAGGACGAGGATCTGTTCCCGGTATTGTCAGAGCGTCACAACATCGTGGTGATCGCCGACGAGGCGCACCGCACCCAGTACGGCTTCGGTGCCACCCTCAAGGTCGCTCAGGCGGGCGTGGCAGAAGGCGCGTCGCGCTATCAGGTGGGCTATGCCCAGCACCTGCGCGATGCGTTGCCCAATGCCACCTTCGTGGCCTTCACCGGCACCCCGGTCTCTGGTGAGGATCGGGACACCCGCGCGGTGTTTGGCGACTACATCCACGTCTACGACATGCAGCAGGCCAAGGAGGACGGGGCGACGGTCGCTATCTACTACGAGTCGCGGCTGGTCAAGCTCTCCCTCAAGCAGGAGGAGCTGCCCCACATCGACGACGAGGTGGAGGAGCTGGCCGAAGACGAGGAGGAGGGCGAGCAGGCCAAGCTCAAATCGCGCTGGGCGGCGCTGGAGAAGGTGGTGGGCAGCACGCCACGCATCAGGCAGGTGGCCGCCGATCTGGTCGCCCACTTCGAGGAGCGCGGCCAGGCGCAGGATGGCAAGGCGATGGTGGTGGCCATGAGCCGCGAGATCTGCGTCCACCTCTACGATGCCATCGTGGCGCTGCGCCCCAACTGGCACGATCCCGACCCCGAGCAGGGCGCCATCAAGATCGTGATGACCGGCAGTGCCTCGGACAAGCAGCTGCTGCGTCCTCACATCCATCCGGGCAAGGTCAAGAAGCGGCTCGAGGCGCGCTTCAAGGACCCTGCCGACCCGCTCAAGCTGGTGATCGTGCGCGACATGTGGCTGACCGGCTTCGATGCCCCATGTATGCACACCCTCTACGTCGACAAGCCGATGAAGGGGCACAACCTGATGCAGGCGATAGCGCGGGTCAACCGGGTGTTTCGTGACAAGCAGGGTGGGCTGGTGGTCGATTACATCGGCATCGCCAACGAGCTCAAGGCGGCCATCAAGGAGTACACCAGCAGTAAGGGGCGCGGGCAGCCAACGGTGGATGCCCACGAGGCCTATGCGGTGCTGGAGGAGAAGCTCGACGTGCTGCGGGCCCTGCTGCATGGCTTTGACTACGGCGACTACCTGACCGGTGGCCACAAGCTGCTGGCCGGTGCCGCCAACCATGTGCTGGGGCAGGAGGACGGCAAGAAGCGCTTCGCCGACCATGCCTTGGCCATGAGCAAGGCGTTCAGCCTCTGTTGCACGCTGGACGAGGCTAGGGCGGTACGCGACGAGGTGGCCTTCCTACAGGCCGTCAAGGTGATCCTCACCAAGAAGGAGCTCACGGCGAAGAAGAAGACCGACGAGGAGCGGGAGCTGGCCATCCGCCAGATCATCGGCAACGCCGTAGTGTCTGGCGAGGTGGTGGATGTGTTCGAGGCGGTGGGGCTCGACAAGCCCAACATCGGCCTGCTCGATGAGGACTTCCTCGCCGAGGTGCGCAACCTGCCCGAACGCAACCTGGCGGTGGAGCTGCTCGAGCGCCTGCTGGAGGGGGAGATCAAGAGCCGCCTCTCGACCAACCTGGCCCAGGAGAAGAAGTTCTCCGAGCTGCTCGGCAAGGTGATCCAGCGTTACCAGAACCGCTCCATCGAGACCGCCCAGGTCATCGAGGAGCTGATCGAGATGGCCAAGAAGTTTGCCAGCGCCTGTGGCCGTGGCCAGCAGCTCGGGCTCAACGACGACGAGCTGGCCTTCTACGATGCGCTGGCCAACAACGAGGCCTCGGTCAGGGCGCTTGGGGACGAGATCCTGGCCAAGATCGCCCATGAACTGACGGCGAGCCTACGTAGCAGCGTGACGGTGGACTGGAGCAGCAGGGAGAGCGTGCGTGCCAAGCTGCGGCTGCTGGTCAAGCGAATCCTGCGCAAGTACAAGTACCCGCCCGACAGCCAGGAGGAGGCCACCCAGCTGGTGCTGGCCCAGGCCGAGGCGCTGTGCGAGGCATGGGCGTGAGATCTGTCGGGAAGATTAGGGAGGCTTGATGCCTCCCCTTTAGGGATCAAATATCACCCAAGGATGGTGTACTTACATGAAGACCTTGCACGCAGAGTCTGGCCAGATATCTGGTAATGCAACGTTCCATGCCGAATCACCTTCGTTGCTACAACGATGTGATAACCGTTTGATGAGCTTGTGCCAGCGGTTGTGTTATTGGCTCGGGCGGTTTCTGCTGCTGGGCCTTGGGGGAGGCTACGTTGTGACGTTCTTTTCGGCCATCTTCGAATATGGCGAGGGGATAGCTGATATGGACATTGTTGAGAAGGGAACGTTGCTGTTACTGATCTTTTTGCTGTGGCGTCATTGGCGGTACTGCCAGTATTGTTCAACGCCCTACAGGCAGAGATTGTTGCGACCATTGCAATATTGGGGGTGGGTATACGTGGTCGAGCTTGCAACAGTAGGCATCATCTTTGTTGCTGATGCAACGTTGCTTGTAGGCGATGTTAGCGAGTATCACGGCGATGCAATCTATGAACGTTTAGATTGTTTGTTGTTACTGGTAGCGCTCTATCTGGCAGCTCCTCGTTTTCAATCCCTTCGTTCTACCCCAACCGTTGAGCAAGCGCGATGATGCTACGTTATGTCCCAATGTTACTCATCCTGATGTTGCCCAAGATGGTGATGGCTGAGACTAATCGGACAACTTTGATTGAAGGTTGCGTTGAAGCTATCCAGATCTATGAGAACAATCAGCAGTACACGTTCAAAGCTGCCTTGATAACGTCACTGTCTGAAGCATTAAGGGCTGGCTATTGCAAGGGCGTGATCGATGAATATGACCGGAGTCATGATTGCGAGGGGGATTGGTTAAAGCGGGCGCGATACGTTGCAGGTTACAAAGATGAGAAGAGCTTGCCTCCATCCACGGAGTCACTGTTACGAGGTGCTTGTCAATAATGAGCCCATACACCTTGGCAGGTGCTGTCAAAGACTTGTTTGGACTAAAGTTGGGAGACTTCCCCAAGCTTAAAGATCAGTTGAACAGCTTGGTTCGCAATGGATTGATTCATGTTGATGCCGAGCGTATATCCCATCGAAACCGCAGAAGTCTACCAGAGTGCGAGCTAACAACTTTGTTTAATGCAACGTTGTTGCTAGCGATTTTCCCTGATCCAGCCATGGTTAAATCGATCTTTGTTAATGCAGAGGCACGGAGAAAAGCAGCAACATTTGCTGACCTAATCGTGATGAATCGACAATCGTTGTTGGAGCTTGTCCATTTGAACGTGAATGCAGCAACCTTCGTCAATGTGCTTGCGACACCTGATATAGACCTCCGAAAAAACAAATTGGATAACCCATTTGAGGTGTTACCACAGGCCTTATTGGAGGGGAATGTGGAGCTATTGAGCTGTAACGTTGCTCGTAGTGCCAGCCTTTCTCGGTCAGACCTCATGCTACGTAGCTACTTAGATGGCGAGTTGGATGTTGCAGCACGGCATGCACTTCACATCATCTTGGCTGCTGAAAAAGAACCAAGTGAACTGGTTAAACTTGCTCTGCATATCGATGCGGAATATGGAGTCGCAAAAGAATTCTCCGAAACTATCGATTTTTTATTTGGAAGGGCTTTTTAGTGCATTGCACTGATTGATGATGAGTCTTGTCAGTACAACATTGCACTGACGGCCATCAACGTTTAAGGAGTCTTCTATGTCAAAGCTATCCCCCATCAAACCCGCAGATAATGCCGCCAACATGCAGAATAAAAATTCTGGCTCACCTGGGACCAATCGTCAGTACGACCAGAATCAGGGGAATCGTGGCAAGGAAATGAACCCGAATCGTAAGTAACAGCATTTCTGCCTTGGCTTGCGGTAGCGCACTGCCATGGATGACCATAACGGCATGGAGCCTGTGATGTCCAAAAAAGATGATGACGATAACCATTCACGTCAGTTAAACCCTGAGCATGATGCTTACTGGCAAAGCCGGGGGTACGACGAACGTCCTGATGATGAGGACGACGAGTGACCTAAATACGGGGGGCAATGAGCCCCCCGTTCTTTGTTGATCATGTTTTCTGCCATTGCTCCTTAAACTGTTTTTGAAACGGGGGCGGGATTCAGGGTAGGCCTCCGTTGGCGGCATTCAATGGTCTCCGGCATCCAGGACAGACAACGTTGCATGCGAGCGCGTTTGCAACCTCGAAGGCTCGCAACAGAACACCATCATGTTCACCGAAGGGGATCTTGGTTTCTTGCATGGTTTACAGCCCGTGTCATATCAAACAACGTGCCGAAAAGGGAGCATAATGGGTCCGCAAAAGGCCAATAATAGGTGATCCCATGAGACCTATTATCAAAAATCTATCTATCGAGACGGACACGCAGTCGTCTTGCTCGCTCTTGAAATGCTGTATCTCCTCCCTCCAGAATTTCGCACACGGATTTACGAATTCCTTCATTCTCCAGCCCACCTGATACATAGCTGATCGGCGGAAGACCACCATGGGTATTTGGACCGGACCTTGCCACGATGATTTGATCCGCATCGGTATTGATCACGAGGTTTGCGTTGTGCGTGACCATAATCACCTGTCGTTTCGCCTTAGCGGCAATGAAGAGTGACACCAGTTCATCGAACACTGACTTTGGATCGAGGTTTTCCTCAGGTTGATCGATGATCAGGGGACGATCATCTGTGTCATCAAGAGCCAGATAGAGTAGTAACAGCACGATGCCCCGCGTACCAGGGGAAAGTTTCCGGATATCGACACCATCGTAGGCAATTTCATACCGGACTGTCAGGTGGTCGGTACTAAAAAGCCATTGTGCAAACTGTTTCGACCAAGTGCGGAGTTCAACCTGTTGGCTCTGTACATAGGGGGCATGGGATATCAAATCCTTCCCGTATTTCTCCGTGAAGGTCTCCATCGTCTTTTGCACCTCAGTTGCTGAACCCCCTTCCCAAGCAGCTTTCAGTTCTTGAGTGGCCACAGAGATCAACGTTCCGCGTCCATTGAATGGCCCGGTTTTTCGTCGGTCAAGAAGGTTCTCTTCGGCAACCAAGCCCCAAGCTTCAACGTCAGCTACTCGGCGAACCGAAAAACTGAGTTTTTTGAGTGTGCCAGACGATGCAGCGAGACGTGCCATCAATGGCGCATAGAGGCTGGCTAAAGCATCCTGCTCTTTAATTATTGCCTCAAAGATTCTGCCGTAGGTGTCATTTCTCTCAGTTTGCAAAGCCCTTCGGCGAGCCTCCGCGCCTTGTGTATCGACAAGTCGAGTTTCAAGAGTTTGAAGAGCTGTACGTTCCTGAGATATACGTCCGGTGAGAGCGGAATATTGATCGCGAATCAACTTATCGGCGCTGAACAGCGTTTCAAGTCGAGTCATCTCAGCAATGATTGGAGCTAAAGGAAGAGTTGATAGATCAACGGTATCAGCGATAAGTGGGACGTTTGGATCGCCTGGCGCGGGCGGAACACCATTTAGTTTAGAAATCTCACCATCCGCCCAGGCGATATAGCTAGACAGACTCTGATCCACGTCGCCTTTATAAATCAGTAGAAACTCGTCCCACTGCGTGTAACTAAGGCCACTATTGGCATGGCGTGCTTGGACTTGGCGTAGTAATTCTGGTGCACCTGTCGCACGCATGCTTCGGACCTCATCCTGCAAAGCCGCAAATGTTCGACGTTGATTGGTAAAGCTTTGAATTTTGCTACGAAGTGCTTGAGCCACTAGGCTCAGCTGCGTATGGCGGGTCGCGTGAGCCTCCGTTCCTTTGACAACCAGCTTGGCGAGGTCGGCGTTGTAACCATCTATAAGCTTTTTCTTCTGGGCTACTTGGCCCATTAGGCCTGCAACTTGGCTTTCCTTCTCTATCTCCCCGGCGATTCGCTCTGAAATATCACTTATTGCATCGGCTTCGCGCTCACGTGCCTGTCGGAACCGTTCAGTAAGTTGATCTCTAAACCCGGAGAAGTCGATAGCTCCATTGCGATCATCTTGCGAGTGAGACTCGAAGATAACTCTCTCAATCTCATCAACAAGACCGTCCGAAACCCCTTTTGCCGAGCAAAGCTCCTCGACAAACTGCTGAGATAGATAGCGGGCTCGTGGAAAAGTAAGGTGGCCATTTGCGTCGCTGCCGTCAAGTGAACGCGTAGCCGTTGCCCCACCACCCCAGGTGAGCGTTGTCGAAGCTTTGCCAATGAGTTGGCGTGCACGCACAAGAAAGGATGGACTAATGTTCTCGTCAGCGTTCCATCCGTATGGAGAGATCGCATCACAGCCTGCCGCAATGATGTCTGCTAACGCGGTTTTACCAGAGCCACGTGCACCAATGATTGCTACGAGGCCTGGATTTAGTGGTATATCGGGTGTTTGAGACCAGTTTGCTCCCTCGATCCGAACGTGAGAGATGACTTGAGATGGCATAGCTGAATGAGGTGGTTGTTCTCCGACATAAGCACGGCCCTCGGGATCGATGCATGCTTGGCGAAGGGCATCAAATTCCAGCGAACCCTTAATCCAAGAAAAACGATTATCGACAGGTTGTCCTACTGATTTTTGGTCATGGGAATCGCTACCATGCAGGCAGGGCTTGCAACCGTCATATCTGCTGCGCAAGTCATTCACGGTCACACCAGAGCGCTGACCGAGCCAGAATTCGCGCTGTGCAGGGCTGCTTGAAAAGATAATGTGAGCGAACTTTTCAATTTCTTGACGAACCGTTGTGTCGGAAGCCTGGCGCAGACCCGACGTGCCATCACCGGCACTTCCTGCAACCGCGATCAAAATGTTTTTCTTCGCCCAGTCACTTTCTTGGATAACTTTGCGCAACTGGTCAAAGTTGACCTTGAACTGTGTTGCTCCATGTCGAAGAGCTGCACTATCGTCAGTGATAGTCGAATCGGCACGCCTTCCTAGTTTGATCAGTTCGTCGCGAGTGCAGTCAAAGCGGTCATTGTGAGCGTGGAATTGGAGACGCTTAAGAATACGCGTCACCTCGGTGAGATGCTCGGGATCTTCCGGGCTTACCAAGAGATGGATGTTCACAAAACCAGATTTTGCGGCCACATCGAGACGCAGCTCAATGTTGGGGAATATCAGTTTCACACCAGGCAAGCGGCCAGCAGCTTTGTGCTTGAGGAATTCTTCGTAGGTGTCCGTGACGTAATAGTCAGTGACGGAAATCGCTTCGATCTGTGGCGTCAAACTCTCTAGGGTTGTGAGATAGGTCCCCCATGGATCTGTATGGCCAAATTGGTTATTGAGCACAGTACCGGGAGCATGAATATGCGGCTCCCATCTATGCCATTCGGAACCCTTGCTAATCATTTGAATCCCCGCAACTAAATTGACCCTACTTTGAACACGAAAGAGCTACCTATTTCGAATTCCATTCGTAGCGAAGCTAACAGGCTGGTTATCTATGTTTTCACTTCACGATAAAGCTACCAGTAAGACATTCTCAATCAACTCCTCCGACACAGTCAACAAAGGGAACATCCCTACAGGCAAGAAACGGTCATCGCTTCTATCGACTGGAGACAATACGGGGGATTCACTGCATGTAGCACTGGTTGAAGGGGAATGTGGTGACCAGTACTGCTATCGCATTTTGAGTACCGCTTGGGGGTCTGCCTGTGTAGAGGGGGAGTTCAGCGAGGACTTGCCCTCGGTTCAAGGCCCCGATTGAGGGTGCTTATAAGTGGTGACGGAGGGATTGCGGCCTCAAGGGCAGGAATTTGTGGACGGGGGTGTGGATCTTGGGAGAGGGGGAGGGGCAAAAACTATAAGTGTAGGTTTAAATGTATGTTTTTGGTTTTAGTTGTAAAAAATGCTTGTATATCAATGCAAAGACACCCATGCATCATGGGGGTGTGGGCGCTCAAGTTGGCGCCTGGCGCTTGGTATTGTGCTGTCATGTGCTATTCCAGAAGGTGCTCTTGCGGGCAAACGTCTGCCGTCATGGGTCTGAATCTGGGGGCCATTCTACATGCTCGAGGCAAGATGGTGAGGAGGAATCTCCGTCTTGGGGGCAAAGCTGGCGTCCCGTCGCGGATCTGTGCATCCGGCTGATGCTGACCAGAGTGGCCTGGGGGGAGCCTGGCCGAGAAGAGGCATGGGGGAGGAGAAATAGCATCCCCGCACGGATGCGGGGATGGGAGAGACGGGGAGAGTGTCGCCCTCAGTACATGGCTTCGTCGCCGCTCAGCATCTCGTGCAGTTTGGCTTTCTGCTCGGGCGTCAGCACCCGGCTCACCTCGAAGAGGTAGTGGGCGCGATGGTAGCGGGCCTCGGCCTGTACGTCGCTGATGGTCTGCAACTGCTTTCTCGCCGCCACTTCATCCCATTTGCCGGACTTGATCATGTTGACGATGACGTCCTGGCCAATTGCGTCGAGCTTGATTGAGCCCAGCTCCCTGGTGGCCTGCTCGCGCAGCCCCTTGATCTGCTCCACCTGGGCGCTGGAGAGGTTCAGCTCCTGGGCCAGGGAGGTCTCGCTCTGCAGCTCGGCGGTGCCCTCGGTGGCAAAGGCATGGGTGGCGATACACATTGCGAGGGCTATCATGGCGACGTTGAACGGATGCTTCATCCGGCTTTCTCCTTGGTCTGATGGGATGGAAACCGCATGCATGGCGGTGTTGGAACATGATAACGAGCAGCCATGTACTGGAGCTTAAGCGACGACAACTTGCTGACGCAGTGGCCCCGGGGTCGGTTGCCCGAGGAGCGGGGCAACTGCATAATGAGCGCCATATTTCGCCTGGAAGAGGCCGGAAGAGGACGCGATGATGGGACTTGAAGCAGAGATCTCCCGCTTATCCCGGGAATTGGGCGAGGCACTGCTGGCCAGAGGCTGGCTGGCCGCCACGGCGGAATCCTGCACCGGCGGCGGGGTTGCCACTGCCATCACGGATACTGCCGGCAGCTCTGCCTGGTTCGATCGCGGTTTCGTGACCTACACCAACGAAGCCAAACAGCAGATGCTCGGCGTCAGCATCGACAGCCTGTTGCGCCACGGCGCCGTCAGCGAACCCGTGGTGCTGGAGATGACCCGGGGCTGCCTGGCCCGCTCCGATGCGGGTATCTGCGTGGCCATCAGCGGTATCGCCGGGCCTGGTGGTGGCAGCGAGGAGAAACCGGTCGGCACTGTCTGGTTTGCCTGGGCAGATCGTACCGGTCGTCACCACTCCCTGCTTGCCCGTTTCGATGGGGATCGCCATCAGGTGCGCCAGCAGGCGGTCAGACAGGCCTTGTCCGGACTCCTGGCACTGCTCAAATAAATTGGGCTTGATACTGTATGCATAAACAGTATACTTAGCCCAACTTCACTTCTTACTCACGATTCCCAGCGGAGATTGGCATGGATCAGAACAAACAGAAGGCACTGGCGGCTGCGCTGGGCCAGATCGAAAAGCAGTTTGGCAAAGGCTCCATCATGCGTCTGGGCGACAGCAAGACCATGGATATCGAAGCCATCTCCACCGGCTCTCTCTCTCTGGACGTGGCGCTGGGGATCGGTGGTCTGCCGTGCGGTCGTATCGTCGAGATCTACGGTCCGGAATCCTCCGGTAAAACTACGCTGACCCTGCAGGTGATCGCCGAAGCCCAGAAGAAGGGCAAGACCTGTGCCTTCGTCGATGCGGAGCACGCACTGGATCCTATCTATGCCGCCAAGCTGGGCGTCAACGTTGACGACCTGCTCATCTCCCAGCCGGATACCGGTGAACAGGCACTGGAGATTTGCGACATGCTGGTGCGCTCCAATGCCGTCGACGTCATCATCGTCGACTCCGTGGCGGCCCTGACCCCGAAAGCGGAAATCGAAGGCGAAATGGGTGACTCCCATGTCGGCCTGCAGGCTCGTCTGATGTCCCAGGCGCTGCGTAAATTGACCGCCAACATCAAGAACGCCAACTGCCTGTGCATCTTCATCAACCAGATCCGGATGAAGATTGGTGTCATGTTCGGCAGCCCGGAGACCACCACCGGTGGTAACGCTCTGAAGTTTTACGCCTCCGTGCGCCTGGACATCCGTCGTACCGGCGCCATCAAGGAAGGGGACGAGGTGGTCGGCAACGAAACCCGCGTCAAGGTCGTCAAGAACAAGGTGGCGCCACCCTTCAAGCAGGCTGAGTTCCAGATCTTCTATGGTGCCGGTATCTCCAAGGAGGGCGAGCTGGTGGATCTCGGCGTCAAGCACAAGCTGATCGACAAGGCGGGGGCCTGGTACAGCTACAACGGCGAAAAGATCGGCCAGGGCAAAGCCAACGTGATGAAGCTCTTCTCCGAAAACAAGGCACTGGCTGCCGAGGTGGAAGTGAAGCTGCGCGAGCTGCTGCTCTCCGGCGCTGCGCCGGTGGAAGAGAAGGCCACGGCTGCAGAATACGACGAGTTTGAAGCCGAAAACGAACAAGAGTTCGAATAAGGAATGAGGAAAGGCCGGGTTGATACCCGGCCTTGTTGTTTATGGTGGATGAATCAGTGAACGAAACGGGCGAGCCCGTCGAATTGACCTTTGAAGAGCTGGTCGCCGCCGCCCGCGCCTTTGCCATGCGCAGTCTTGCTCGCCGCGAAAGTGCGGAGTCCGAGCTGGCCAGACGCCTGCGTCAGAAGGGATTCGAGGAGGAGGTGGTCGCCGTTGTACTCGACCATTGCCGTGGCTATGGCTGGGTCAATGACGATCGTTACGGTGCCATGGCGGTGCGTGCTGGTGCGGCCAAAGGCCATGGTCCGCTCAGGATCCGCTTCGACCTGCGCCGCAAGGGGCTGGAAGACACCCAGATCGAGGCGGCCCTGGATCAACCCGAGCTTGATTGGTTCGAACTGGCGCTTGCGTTGTTGTCGCGTCGGGCAAAGGCGACCGACCTTGCCGACTTCAAACTGCGCATGAAGTGGCTCAAATATCTGATGGGGCGTGGTTTTACCCAGGAACAAGCCCGTTACGCCCTCTCAGCCATGCAAGGTGAGCAATAGTGGCGCGCCGAGGTTGAACATCTATAGCAACTGGTGTGCGGTGCGGCTGGTGGGGAATATCAGCCCTTCGCCGGGTCTGTCGATGGCGGCCCTGTGGTCGAGCGAGGCATCCCGAAGCTCCCCTGTTGTGACGTCCTTGCGGGTGCTGCTGCCAAACGCTGGCCCCTTGGGGGCTATTTCACCCGTCAAGGGTCCCCACGTTTTACTTTACCCTGCAGAAAACTTACATTAATGCGGTTAAAAGTCCGTATTCGAATCAAGCAGGATTTTCCATGTACATGTCCACGTCAGAGATTCGCGCTGCGTTTCTCGAGTATTTCCGCACCCAGGGACACCAGGTTGTCTCTTCCAGCTCGCTGGTACCGCACAACGATCCGACCCTGCTGTTCACCAACGCAGGGATGAACCAGTTCAAGGACGTGTTCCTTGGCGCCGACAAGCGTGCCTATCACCGTGCCACCACGGCCCAGCGTTGCGTGCGGGCTGGCGGCAAGCACAATGACCTGGAAAACGTCGGCTATACCGCCCGTCACCACACCTTCTTCGAGATGCTGGGCAACTTCAGCTTCGGTGACTACTTCAAACAGGACGCCATCCGGTTTGCATGGGAATTCCTGACCGGTACCCTCAAGCTGCCCAAAGAGCGCCTGCTGGTGACCGTCTACGCGACTGACGACGAAGCCTTCGACATCTGGGAAAAAGAGGTCGGCGTGCCGGCCGATCGCATCGTGCGCATCGGTGACAACAAGGGTGCTCCTTATGCATCCGACAACTTCTGGGCCATGGGCGATACCGGCCCATGTGGTCCCTGCACCGAGATCTTCTACGACCACGGCGATCACATCTGGGGTGGCCCTCCCGGTTCACCGGACGAGGATGGCGACCGCTTCATCGAGATTTGGAACGTGGTCTTCATGCAGTTCAACCGTCAGGCTGACGGCACCATGGAGCCGCTGCCCCGTCCGTCCGTGGATACCGGCATGGGTCTGGAGCGTATCTCCGCCATCATGCAGGGAGTGCACTCCAACTATGAGATCGACATCTTCCAGGCGTTGATCAAGAAGGCGGCCGAGATTGTCGGCACCACGGATCTGAGCAACCAGTCCCTGCGCGTCATCGCGGACCACATCCGTTCCTGCGCCTTCCTGGTGGCTGACGGTGTCATGCCCTCCAATGAAGGTCGCGGCTACGTGCTGCGCCGCATCATCCGCCGCGCCGTGCGTCACGGCCGCAAGCTGGGTGCTACCGACGTCTTCTTCTACAAGCTGGCTGCCGAGCTGGCCGTGCAGATGAAGGATGTGGCGGCAGAACTGATCGCCCAGCTGCCGCTGGTCGAGCGAGTGTTGCGCATCGAGGAGGAGCAATTCGTCCGCACGTTGGACAGAGGTCTGCTGCTGCTGGAAGACGTCCTGGCCAACCTCGGTGATGCCAAGGTTATCCCGGGTGAAGTGGTGTTCAAGCTCTATGACACTTACGGCTTCCCGGCCGACCTGACCGCCGATGTGGTGCGCGAGCGCGAGATCGGCATCGACGAAGAGGGCTTCAAGGCCGAGATGGAGAAGCAGCGCGCCCGCGCGAAAGAGGCTTCCAGTTTCGGCGTGAACTACAACGACGTGCTGAAGCTCGATTTCGAGACCCCCTTTACCGGTTACAAGCAGCTGAGCCAGAACACCCAGGTGGTCGGTATCTACAAGGATGGTGTCGAGGTCAATGGCCTCATCGCTGGTGAAGAGGCCGTGATCGTGCTGGCGGAGACCCCCTTCTATGCGGAGTCCGGCGGTCAGGTGGGTGACAGCGGCATCCTCAAGGTGGATGACGGCATCTTCGCCGTCACCGACACCCAGAAAGCGGGCAAGGCTATCATCCACAAGGGCTATCTGGAACTGGGTACCCTGGAGAAGGGAGCCGAGGTCGAGGCCGTGGTCGATGGCGACCGTCGTCAGGCCATCGCCCTTAACCACTCCGTGACTCACCTGCTGCACGCGGCCTTGCGCCAGGCGCTGGGTGAGCACGTGACCCAGAAAGGATCCCTGGTGGGCGCCGAGCGCATGCGCTTCGACTTCTCCCACTTCGAAGGGCTGACCATGGCGACCATTCGCCGGATCGAGGAGCTCGTCAACGCCCAGATCCGTGCCAACCACGAGGTGGCCACCCAGCTGATGGGGCTGGAAGAGGCCAAGTCAGCCGGTGCCATGGCGCTGTTTGGCGAGAAATATGAAGACGATGTGCGTGTGGTACGCATGGGCGACTACTCCACCGAGCTGTGCGGCGGTACTCACGCCAAGCGCACCGGTGACATCGGCTTCTTCAAGATCATTGCCGAGAGCGGCATCGCGGCTGGCGTGCGTCGTATCGAAGCGGTCACCGGCAAGAGCGCCATCGATCTGATGCACCAGCTGGGTGAACAGATCGAAGAGGCCGCCGCGTTGGTGAAGGGCGATCAGTTCTCCATCGCCGACAAGGTTCGCCAGGTACTGGACAAGGCCAAGATGATGGAGCGCGAGCTGGAACAGCTCAAGGCCAAGCTGGCGGCGCAGGCGGGTAACGACCTGCTGAGCCAGGTCATCGACATCAATGGCCAGAAGGTGCTGGTTGCCGCCCTAGAAGGGGTCGACCCCAAATCCCTGCGCGGCATGCTGGACGAGCTGAAGAACCAGATGAAATCCGGTGTCGTGCTGCTGGCAACCAGCAGTGATGGCAAGGTCAACCTGATCGCGGGCGTGACCAATGACCTGACCGGCAAGGTCAAAGCTGGTGAGCTGGTCAATCTGGTGGCCCAGCAGGTGGGTGGCAAGGGCGGTGGTCGTCCCGACATGGCACAGGCGGGTGGTACCCAGCCTGAGGCGGTGCCGGCGGCGCTGCAATCCGTTCACTCCTGGCTGGAAGAGCGCCTGTAAGCGGGCGAGGTGATCTGTGGCACTCTATGTACAGAAGTACGGTGGCACCTCGGTCGGCACGCTGGAGCGGATCGAGGCAGTTGCTGAGCGGGTTCAACTGACCCGTGCCCAGGGACATGATGTGGTGGTGGTGGTCTCCGCCATGTCGGGCGAAACCAACCGGTTGCTGGGCATGGCCCAGCAGCTGGACCAGGATGCCAACCGGCGCGAGATGGATGTGCTGATCTCCACCGGTGAGCAGGTCTCCATTGCACTGCTGGCGATTGCGCTCAACAAGCGCGGTTGCCCTGCAGTCTCGATGACCGGTGATCAGGTCCGCATCCACACCGATTCCGCCTATGGCAAGGCGCGCATCACCCGTATCGACACCGAGCAGGTGGAAGCCGCACTCGGTGCCGGCAAGGTGGTGGTGATTGCCGGTTTCCAGGGGCGCGATGAGCATAATGCCATCACTACCCTGGGCCGAGGTGGTTCGGATACCACCGCGGTGGCCGTGGCTGCGGCCATCAAGGCAGATGAGTGCCAGATCTTTACCGATGTGGACGGGGTGTATACCACGGATCCGCGCATCGAGCCCAAGGCGCGTCGCCTCGATACCATCACCTTCGAGGAGATGCTCGAGATGGCGAGTCTCGGAGCCAAGGTGTTGCAGATCCGTTCGGTCGAGTTCGCGGGCAAGTACCGCGTGCCGCTAAGGGTGCTGTCGAGTTTCGTCGACGGAGAGGGAACCTTAATCACATATGGAGGTGAGAGGATGGAAGCACCCCTGGTATCCGGCATTGCGTTCAATCGCAACGAGGCCAGCCTGACCATTCTGGGTGTGCCGGACAGGCCGACCGTGGCCGCGCAGATCCTGAATCCGATCAGCGACGCCAACATAGATGTCGACATGATAGTGCAGAACACCATGGGGGATGGTACCGCCGACTTCACCTTCACGGTGAATCGCGATGATTATCGCCGGGCCCGCGCCTTGCTGGAGGAGACCGCCAGCGAGCTGGGGGCCGCCTGCGTGCAGGGCAACGGAGAGATCGCCAAGGTCTCCATCGTCGGGGTCGGCATGTGGAATCATCCTGGTGTAGCGCGCACCATGTTCAAGGTATTGGGTGAGGAAGGGATCAACATGCAGCTGATCTCCACCTCTGAAATCAAGATATCCGTGGTGATTGACGAGAAGTACCTGGAGCTGGCCGTGCGTTCGTTGCACTCGGCGTTCGGGTTGGATCAAGAGCCTCATGAGCAGCCCTTGGGAAACAATCCCTGATTGATTTAGTTTCAACCATTTACCATATCGGTATCTTTGTAAGATAATGGCGCATATCGATATAAATACAAAACAGGATACAGGAGCAAGCGAATGCTTATTTTGACTCGTCGTGTAGGGGAAACCCTGATGATTGGTGACGAAGTAACCGTTACCGTACTGGGCGTAAAAGGGAACCAGGTTCGTATCGGTGTGAATGCACCGAAAGAGGTTTCCGTACACCGCGAAGAGATCTACATGCGGATACAGGCCGAGAAAGTCCCGGGCCAACCGAATTTCTAAGCCATTTCATGGCTGTCTGAAGGCGACATCCCGGATGTCGCCTTTTGTTTTTCAGGGGCCTGCAAATCGGCCTGCAGAGCGCGTAACTACTGGGTAAGTGTCGATATTGCTTGAATATTCCACTCTTTGGCCAAATGCTGAGCGAACGCTCTGTTTTCTCCAAAAAAGTGTTTGACTAAAAATCCCTGTGAAGTATTATCAGCCCCGCAAACGGAGAGGTGGCCGAGAGGCTGAAGGCGCTCCCCTGCTAAGGGAGTATGCGGCTTATACCCGCATCGGGGGTTCGAATCCCCCCTTCTCCGCCATTTTGCGCCCGTAGCTCAGCTGGATAGAGTACCTGGCTACGAACCAGGTGGTCAGAGGTTCGAATCCTCTCGGGCGCACCATATTTGACTCTTGGAGTCATGTGTTGACCATCAGCAAGTCGGCACTAAAGAAGGCTTACTGTTGAGTAAGCTTTTTTTATCGTTTGAAAACAGGGCGCCCGTAGCTCAGCTGGATAGAGTACCTGGCTACGAACCAGGTGGTCAGAGGTTCGAATCCTCTCGGGCGCACCATTTCAAGCAATACAATGATTTATGAGCGCCCGTAGCTCAGCTGGATAGAGTACCTGGCTACGAACCAGGTGGTCAGAGGTTCGAATCCTCTCGGGCGCACCATGTTTCAAGCAGTGCAACAATTTATGAGCGCCCGTAGCTCAGCTGGATAGAGTACCTGGCTACGAACCAGGTGGTCAGAGGTTCGAATCCTCTCGGGCGCACCATATTTCAAGCAGTGCAACAAGTTGTGAGCGCCCGTAGCTCAGCTGGATAGAGTACCTGGCTACGAACCAGGTGGTCAGAGGTTCGAATCCTCTCGGGCGCACCATACAGACAGCCTCGACGTCAGTCGGGGCTGTTTTTTTATGGGCGATATCCTCCTCCCCATCATGGGGTTGTCTCTCTCGTGTCCTTCTCCCTGACGCTCACACGGGGGACGGTTCCCCCTGGCTGCACGTGCCCCTGGGTCACCACTCTCGACGTATCTTGCCTGGCAGGCTGCTGATGCATCCCGTGGCCGTGCCTGTGGCGACCTGGGTGCCCGCACCATGCGCATCTATGCTGTGCGGGGCTGGCGCCCTCTGGCGGCCTGCTGAGGCATTTGGCGGGCAATAAAAAAGGATGCCGCGGCATCCTTTCATGTCTTCGTAGAAAGAATCAGCTTTTCAGCCACTTGCGGATGCGGTTGGCATCCCCGACAGGGGTGCGTTTGCCCACCGAGTTGAGCAGTACGATGGCGAGCTCCTGACGATCCGGTTTGGCACGCATCAGCAGGCAGCGGCCCGCTTCGTCGGTATAGCCTGTCTTGGAGAGGCGTACATCCCAGTCCGGGTTCTTCACCAGCGGGTTGGTATTGTTGAACATCAGGCTGTAGGCCGGCTTGTGAAAGCGCATCTCCCTGCTGGTGTCCTGGGTGAATTCACGGATCAGCGGCTGTCGATAGGCCGCAGAGAGAAGCTTGGCCAGATCCTGGGCGGTGGAGACGTTGCGGGTGGAGAGACCGGTGGAGTCATAGTAGCGGGTGTTGCGCATGCCGAGCTGTCTGGCCTTGTTGTTCATGGCGCGGATGAAGGCCTGGCGACCCCCCGGGTAGTGGCGGGCAAGCGCCGAGGCCATGCGGTTCTCGGAGGACATCAGCGCCAGATGCAGGGCGTCGCGGCGGCTGACCTGGGTGCCCATGCGCACCCGTGAATAGGTGTGCTTGATGTTGTCTCTGTCGTTCTGATCGATGGTCAGGGTCTGATTGAGGTTCTGGCGGGCATCCAGCACCACCAGCGCCGTCATCAGCTTGGTGAGGGAGGCGATGGGGCGCACCCGGGTGGGGTTTTTCTGATACAGGGTCTTGCCGGTGTTGACGTCCATCACCAGGGCACTGCCCGATTTGAGCTGCAGCTTGGCCGGGTCGGGGGTCGCCAGGGCTGTCTGCGAACCCAGCAGTCCCATCAATCCACCTACCAGCGCGATTGCGCGAATCCAACACCCCATACAACCAACTCCATCCACAGCGAAAAAAGGCGCTAGATTCACTCATTTTTGTCCCTGCTTTACAAGAGCGAGCTGGGGGAATTCGCCACTATTTTCCATAAAAAAGGGCCGCCTGTGGGCGACCCTATGGTTTGTCTCACTCTCTGGAGATGCGGGGCTTGCGTCTGCTCCACCAGCGCCAGACCAGAGCGATGAGGCCGCCCACCAGCAGCACGACCGGCAGGTAGATAATGACGCTGAGAAATTGGGACTCATACTGCGCGGCCAGCTTGGTGTGGCTCAGGTAGTAACCCAGCCCGACCAGGGGGCAGATCCACATGATGGAGCTGATCAGGTTGACCACCAGGAAGCGCCCCTGGGGGATCTCGTTGGCGCCGACGATATAGGGGTAGGCGGTACGCACGAAGGCGATGTAGCGGGCGGTGATCAGGGTGATGATGCCGTACTTGTTGAGCAGGTAGTGTACCTTCTCCTTGTGCTTGTCATCGAGGTGGGACATCAGCCTGTGATACATCCGGGTGTGGCCGAGGAAACGCCCCTGCATGTAGCCAAGCCAGGTACCGACGAAGGTCGCCATGATCAGCAGCGGGACCACCGCCATCGGCAACACCCCCTGATAGATCAGCACGCCGGTCAGGATCAGCAGGGTATCCCCTGGCAGGAAGGCGGTGGGGATAAAACCATTCTCGAGCACCAGGAAGGTCAGCAGGACGACATAGACCATGAAGACCATCTTGGGATCAGAGAGTGTCGCCAGATCCTGATGCATAAAGGCGTGAGCCAGGTGGTAAAACTGCTCCATACATGCAAACTCCGCAGGTTAGCTGGGTTGGTCGGTCAAGGGCATGGCAAGTACCTTGTCGATGCGCAGGCCGTCCATATCCACGATTTCCAGTTGCCACTGTTCCAGGGTGACCAGGTCTCCGGTCTGGGGAAGGCGGCCAAGGAGCAGCATGATAAGCCCTCCAAGGGTGTGATAGTGATGTTTTTCTTCTTCCGGCAGACGAACCAGCTCCAGACAGTCCTTCAATTCTGGCAGCGGAATGAGGCCGTCGAGCAGCCAGCTGCCGTCGGCACGCTGGAAGGCCCAGTTGTCCTCCCCATCTTCCTGCTGGAAGTCGCCGGCTAGGGTTTCCAGCAGATCCTGCTGGGTGACCAGCCCCTGCAGCTCGCCATATTCGTCCACCACCAGCACCATGTGCTCGGAGTGGGTACGGAAGTGGTTGAGCAGCTCCAGGCCATTGAGGGTCTCCGGCAGCAGGCTGCCGTCCTGGGTCAGCGCCGCCAGATCGATGGGCTCTCCCTTGATGTAGGCGTGCAGCACCTTGCTGACGTTGAGGATGCCGACGAGATCCGACAGGCTGCCGTCACAGACAGGGAAGAAGCTGTGGCGATACTCCACCAGACGTTGGAGGTTCACTTCCAGCGGCAGTGACAGGTCCAGATAGCGGATGTCGCTGCGCGGCACCATCAGGGAGGCCAGGCTGCGTTCGTCGAGGCGGAACACGTTGCGCAACATAGTGTGCTCATGGTCCTCGATCACCCCCGCTTCGGAGCCCTCCACCAGCATGGCGTGGATCTCCTCCTGAGTGACGTTGTTGCTGCTGCGCTGATCGACCCGCAGCAGCCGCAGGCTGGCGTTGGTGGAGGCGGAGAGCAACCAGACGAAGGGACGGGTCAGGGTCGCCAGCCAGAGCATGGGGCGGGCTACCAGACAGGCGATGCGCTCGGCGCTGAGCTGTCCGAGGCGTTTGGGCACGAGCTCCCCTACCACGATAGAGAGATAGGTGACCAGCACGACCACGATGACGGTGGCGAGCAGGCTGCTGCTCTTGGGGGAGAGCCCCCACTCCTGCAGCCAGAGGGCGAAGGGCTGGGCCAGCAGGGACTCGCCATAGATACCGTTGAGCAGACCGATGCTGGTGATGCCGATCTGCACGGCGGAGAGGAAATGGGTCGGATCTTCCCCGAGCTTGAGGGCGATGGTGGCGGAGCGGCTCCCTTCGCTCGCCATTTTGGCGAGACGTGCCTTGCGTGCCGTCACGATGGCGATTTCCGACATGGCGAAGACGCCATTGAGCAAAATCAATCCAAACAGGATCAATATTTCCATACTGCAGCAGCACTCCCGATAGAAAAGACCGCTGGCAGTGTAATGAATTTGCGGGCTCTGCGCTTGTGAAAGGAGGTGATTTGGCTCGTGAATTTTTGAATATCGCCCCGGCGGGAGGGATAAAACCGCGGGGCAGGAAAGGGGGCACTGAGCCCCTGACATGAAAAAGCCCCCGATAAACGGGGGCTTGTCATGTTGCGCTGTGGCTTAGAGCGCGGCGATCTCGGCCTGCTGGGCTTCCAGCTTGGTCAACTGGAGGCGGTAATCTTCCAGCTTCTCGCGCTCCTTGATGATGACCGCTTCCGGCGCCTTGGCGACGAAGGCTTCGTTGCCGAGCTTGCCTTCGATGCGGCCGCACTCGCCCACCAGACGGGCCACCTCTTTGGCCAGACGGGCCAGCTCGGCTTCCTTGTCGATGAGACCGGCCATGGGGATCATCAGCTCGGTGGCACCGATCAATTTCTTGACCGACAGCGGGGCGGTTTCACCTGCGCCAAGCACGCGAATGGATTCCAGACGGGCCAGCGACTTGAGGAAGGCCTCGTTGTCAGCGGCGCGCTGGGCATCCTTGGCATCGCACTGGAGCAGCACGTTGAGGGGCACGCTCGGGGCCACGTTCATCTCGGCGCGGATGTTGCGGATGCTGACGATGAACTCCTTCACCCACTCCTGATCCGCCATCGCGGCGTCGTCCACCTTGGCGGCGTCGAATTCCGGGAAAGCCTGAATCATGATGGTGTCGGCGTGTACGCCGGCCAGCGGGGCGACCGATTTCCAGATGGTCTCGGTGATGAACGGGATGATCGGGTGAGCCAGGCGCAGCAGGGTTTCCAGCACGGTCACCAGGGTGTGGCGGGCAGCGCGCTGCTCGGCCTCGGAACCCTTGGTCAGCACCGGCTTGGTCAGCTCCAGATACCAGTCACAGAATTGGTTCCAGATAAATTCGTACAAGACGCCTGCCGCGATGTCGAAGCGGTAGGTATCGAGGGCGGTACGGAAGTCACGGATGGCCACTTGCAGCTGGGACTGGATCCAGCGATCCGCCAGGCTGAACTGCATCTCGCCACCGGCAAAGCCGCAATCCTGATCTTCGGTGTTCATCAGCACATAGCGGGAGGCGTTCCACAGCTTGTTGCAGAAGTTGTTGTAGCCATCCAGGCGCTTCATGTCCCAGTTGATGTCACGACCGGTGGAGGCGAGCGCCGCCAGGGTGAAGCGCATGGCGTCGGTGCCGTGGGCCTCGATCCCTTCCGGGAACTGCTTGGCGGTGCGCTTGGCGATCTTCTCGGCCATCTGCGGCCGCATCATGTTGCCGGTGCGCTTCTCCAGCAGGTCTTCCAGGGAGATGCCGTCGATCATGTCGAGGGGGTCCAGCACGTTGCCCATGGACTTGGACATCTTCTGGCCTTCTTCGTCACGGATGAGGCCGGTGATGTAGACGGTCTTGAACGGGACTTGCGGCTGGCCGTTCTCGTCCTTGATGAAGTGCATGGTCATCATGATCATCCGGGCAATCCAGAAGAAGATGATGTCGAAGCCGCTCATCAACACGTCGGTCGGGTGGAAGGTCTTGAGCGCCTCGGTGTTGTTCGGCCAGCCCAGGGTGGAGAAGGTCCACAGGGCGGAGCTGAACCAGGTGTCGAGCACGTCTTCGTCCTGACGCAGCACGGTCACGGACGGGATGCTGTGCTTGGCGCGCACTTCCTCTTCGTTGCGGCCCACGTAGACGTTGCCGGCATCGTCATACCATGCCGGGATGCGGTGACCCCACCACAGCTGACGGGAGACGCACCAGTCCTGAATGTCGCGCATCCAGGAGAAGTACATGTTTTCGTACTGCTTCGGCACGAACTGGATGCGGCCATCTTCCACCGCCTCGATGGCGGTCTTGGCCATGGGGGCCACGCGCACGTACCACTGGTCGGTCAGCATGGGCTCGATGGGCACGCCGCCGCGATCGCCGTAAGGCTGTTGCAGCACATGATCCTTGATATCGGCCAGGAGGCCCAGCTCGTCCAGCTTGGCGACGATGGCCTTGCGGGCGGCGAAGCGCTCCATCCCGGCGAACTCGGTCGGCAGGGCGGCGTCATAGGCGGTGCTCGGGTTGCCATTGGTATCGACCACTTCGGCCTCGGCACGCACGTGGGCGTCCAGGGTGAAGATGTTGATCATCGGCAGGTTGTGGCGCTTGCCCACGTCGTTGTCGTTGAAGTCGTGGGCCGGGGTGATTTTCACGCAGCCGGTGCCCTTCTCCATGTCGGCGTGTTCGTCGGCAACGATGGGTATCAGACGGTTCACCAGCGGCAGCAGGATGTGCTGGCCGATCAGCGCCTTGTAGCGCGGGTCTTCCGGGTTCACGGCCACGGCGGTATCGCCCAGCATGGTTTCCGGACGGGTGGTGGCGACGATCAGGTGATCCTGGCCTTCGGCGGTCTTGGCGCCGTTGGCCAGCGGGTAGCGAAGGTGCCACATGTGGCCCTTGATCTCGCGGTTTTCCACTTCCAGGTCGGAGATGGCGGTGTTGAGCTTGGGATCCCAGTTCACCAGACGCTTGCCGCGGTACATCAGGCCGTCTTCGTACAGGCGCACGAACACTTCCTGGACGGCGGCGGAGAGGCCCTCATCCATGGTGAAGCGCTCGCGCTCCCAGTCCACGGAGTCACCCAGACGGCGCATCTGACGGGTGATGGTGCCACCGGACTCTTCCTTCCACTGCCAGATCTTGTCAATGAAGGCTTCCCGGCCGTAATCGTGGCGGGTCTTGCCCTCTTCTGCGGCGATCTTGCGCTCAACCACCATCTGGGTGGCGATACCGGCGTGGTCGGTACCCGCCTGCCACAGGGTGTTCTTGCCCTGCATGCGGTTGTAGCGGATCAGGGTGTCCATCAGGGTCTGCTGGAAGGCGTGACCCATGTGCAGGCTGCCGGTGACGTTCGGCGGCGGGATCATGATGCAGAAGGAGTCTTTGCTGGTGTCGCCGTGGGGCTTGAAGTAACCCTGGGCTTCCCAGTGCTGATAGAGCGCCTGTTCGATGGCGTTGTGATTAAAAGTCTTTTCCATGGTCTCGCCGTATTCTGGATGGATGGAGTCTGGTGTTGATTCGTCGTGGATCGAGGGTGGCACAGTCAGGGCTGCGCCGGATCCGGTGCGGCAAGGACGGGCTGATCCCTCATCTCGAGGGTATGGCCCGCCTGGCGATAATGCTTGTAGCGCTCGCGGGCTTGCTGCTTTTGCGTTTCGTCAGTGGGGACAAAATCTACCACTTGAGCGAAGTGTCCTGCAAACAAAGGTGTCTGCCGGGCCAGGTTGATGAGGCAGGCATAGCGCCGCCGTGGCGGCTGATGGCCTATCTCCACCGGAGCCTGACCGCTCTCCCCCTGCAACTGGTGCGGCACGAAGCGATCGGGCGGCAACTGCCACAACAGCTCGTCCAGACGCAGGGCCTGGGCCTCGTCCTCGCACAGCAGATAGAGGTGGCCTGCGCTCCAGCCATCGGCCGCAAGCTGGCAGGCGAGGCGCTCGACGGCGGAGGCATCCGCATCATCGGGCTGGCTCATCAGGTAAAAGGTCACTTGGCTCATCAGGTCGGTCCCGTTTGGCTGTGACGGACAGCGATTGGCCGTCTTCGGGAGCCGCGTCTGGCACGGACTTCCCGGATTCTCTCAATGAAACAAGGAAGAGGCAGGCCTCTTCCTTGTGATACAGGGTAACGCCTTCTCGCATCGCTCTTCGAGTCGATGGGGAAGGGGATCACTCCTTGTCTTCGACGTCCGCCACGCCGGCCCGGTTGAGCAGGAACTGGGTCAGCAGGGGCACAGGACGGCCGGTGGAGCCCTTCTCCTTGCCGCTCTTCCAGGCGGTCCCTGCGATATCCAGGTGGGCCCAGTTGTACTTCTTGGTGAAGCGCGACAGGAAGGCGGCGGCGGTGATGGTACCGGCCGGACGGCCACCGATGTTGGCCATGTCCGCGAACGGGCTTTCCAGCTGCTCCTGATACTCGTCGAACAGGGGCAGGCGCCAGGCGCGATCGCCGGCCTGTTCGGAGGCGTTGAGCAGCTCGTGGGCCAGGGGGTTGTGGTTCGCCAAGAGGCCAGAGGTATGGTGGCCCAGGGCGATGATGCAGGCACCGGTCAGGGTCGCTACGTCGATCACGGTCTCGGGATCGTAGCGGTCCACATAGGTGAGGGCATCACACAACACCAGGCGGCCTTCGGCGTCGGTGTTGAGCACCTCGACGGTCTGGCCGGACATGGTAGTGAGGATGTCACCGGGGCGGTAGGCGTTGCCCCCCGGCATGTTCTCGCAGCCTGCCAGCACGCCGATGACGTTGATGGGCAGCTGCAACTGGGCCAGGGCGTGCATGGTGCCGAGCACGGAGGCGGCGCCACCCATGTCGTACTTCATCTCGTCCATGCCGTCTGCCGGCTTGATGGAGATGCCGCCGGAGTCGAAGGTCAGCCCCTTGCCCACCAGCACGATGGGCTTGGCGTCGGCGTTGCCCTTGTACTCGATGATGGCCATCATGGCTTCGTTCTCGGAGCCGCGGGCCACTGCCAGGTAGGAGTTCATGCCGAGCTCGGCCATCTCCTGCTCCCCCACCACCCTGGTGGTGATGTTGTCATAGGCATCCGCCAGACGGCGGGCCTGGGAGGCGAGGTAGGCGGGATTGCAGACGTTGGGCGGCATGTTCGCCACGTCGCGGCAGATGCGCACCCCTTTCGCCACGGCCAGGCCGTGGTTGATGGCGCGCTCGCCTATGGTCAGTTCCCGACGCGTCGGCACGTTGAAGACCAGCTTGCGCAGCGGACGGCGCGGTTCGGCCTTGTTGGTCTTGAACTGATCGAAGCTGTAGAGGCCCGCCTTGGTGGTTTCCACCGCCTGACGCACCTTCCAGTAGGTATCCCGACCCTTGACGTGCAGCTCGGTCAGGAAGCAGACCGCTTCCATGGAGCCGGTTTCGTTCAGGGTGGTGATGGTCTTGTTGATGATCTGCTTGTACTGGCGCTCGTCGAGTTCGCGCTCCTTGCCGCACCCGACCAGCAGTACGCGCTCGCTGAGCACGCCCGGTACTTGATGCAGCAGCAGCATCTGGCCCGGTTTCCCTTCCAGGTCGCCACGGCGCAGCAGCGAGCTGAGGTAGCCGTCGCTGATCTTGTCCAGCTGTTCGGCAACCGGAGAGAGGCGGCGGGGCTCAAAAACGCCGACCACGACGCAGGCACTGCGTTGCTTCTCAGGACTGCCACTCTTTACACTGAACTCCATGGAATCTCCTACATCCTAAAGACAAAAGGCACCATTTATTGAATAATGCGGTGCTTGTTGGGGTATCAGAGGCGGAGCGAACAGTCACAGGCTCCGCAGTTCAAACTGGTAAAAATCCAATATAGGGCCCTATTTTTCAGGCATTCGACTAAAAACACAAGTTTACTTGGGAATGACTGTGATCGTTTTCCGATATTTGTTCAGGGAGACCCTGAAAACCCAGCTGGCGGTGCTGTTCGTGCTGCTGCTTATCTTCGTCAGCCAGCAATTTATCCAGATCATTGGCGATGCCGCCGATGGTGAGGTGCCGACGCGCCTGGTATCCACCCTCCTGCTGCTCAACCTGCCGAATATGGCGTTGTTGATGCTGCCTATCAGTCTGTTTTTAGCCATTCTGTTTGCTCACGGCCGTTTGTACGCGGAAAGCGAGATGACGGTGATGCACGCGGTGGGTTTCAGTCACCGTTTCATCATGGGCAGCGCCCTGGTGCTGGCCTTGCTGACCGCCGCCGTCGCGGCGTTCAACACCGGCTGGGTCGCCCCCCAGGCCAAGGAGCGGGAGTACCAGGTGATCGACGAGTTCAAGGCCGATCCCGGTATCTCTTTCCTGCAGGCCGGCCGCTTCATGGAGCTCGACAAGGGGCGTCTGGTGGCCTACATCCAGGATCTGAACGACAAGGGGTCGGAGTTGCAGAAAATCTTCGTGCTGCAACGGGCCGAGGGTGGCTCACCCCCGTCAGTGGTGGTGGCCAACGAGGGGCAGGTGACCGCCGACAGCAACGGCTTGCAGTGGCTGACCCTGAAGGATGGTTCGCGCTACGAGGGGCATTTCACCGGCAAGCAGTTCCAGGTCTCGGAGTTCCGTGAATACAGCCTGGTGATCCGCCAGCAGGAGATGGAGCGATCCAACCGCAAGGCGGCGGCCAAGCCGACCCTGGCATTGCTCGGTACCCAGGACAACCAGCTGATGGCCGAATTGCAGTGGCGCCTGTCGCTGCCCCTCTCCATACTGGTGCTCACCTTCCTGGTGGTGCCGATGGCGCGGGTCAATCCCCGTCAGGGGCGTTACGCCAAGCTGCTGCCGGCCATCCTGCTCTATCTCTCCTATTTCCTGCTGCTCAGTGCCGCCCGGTCGGCCATCGACAGCGGGCGTCTGCCCCACTGGCCCGGGATGTTCCTGGTGCCCCTGGTCTATCTGCTGCTGATAGGGTTGCCTCTCAACCTGCAGGGCACCAGCTGGTGGAACGGGGTCAAAGGGCAATTGTTCAAGAGAAAGTCAGCATGATGCTGCAACCTGGGAGTCTCTGCTGATGTTCGGCATTCTCGATAGATACATAGGCAGGGTCATCTTCATGTCGATCCTGCTGTGCGAGCTGACCCTGGTCGGGCTGGCCGCGCTCATCAAGTACGTGGAGCAGTTGAAGGCGGTCGGAGAAGGCAACTACGACATGCTCAACGCCCTCTACTACGTGCTGCTCTCCATGCCCAAGGAGGCGGTGCTCTTCTTCCCCCTGGCGGCCCTGCTCGGTGGCCTCATCGGCCTGGGCCAGCTCGCGACCAGCTCCGAGCTGGTGGTGATGCAGGCGGCGGGACGCTCCAAGATCAGCATCGTCATGGCGGCGCTCAAGACCGCCATTCCCCTGATGCTGCTGGTGGGGCTGATGGGCGAGTACGTCGCACCGGCCGCCAAGCGGATGGCAGATGACATCAAGGCGGGGGCCATGTCGGAAGGGCGACTCACGGTCTCGGCCTACGGGGTCTGGGCACGGGATGGCAACAACTTCGTCAACATCAACGGGGTGCGCAACGATGGCGCCCTGACCGGCATCACCCTCTACCGCTTCACTCCGTCCCGCAACCTGATCGACGTGGTGCAGGCGAAGGAGGGGGTGTTCGAGGATCACCACTGGCTGCTGAAGCAGGTGCACATCACCCGGTTTGACGATCCCACCCGGATCCAGGACGAACAGCATGCCCAGATGGCCTGGCAATCCGAGCTGACCCCCAAGCAGCTCGGGGTGGTCAGCATCGATCCCGAGAACCTGCCCATCTCGGGGCTGCGGGACTACATCGGTTATCTGGATGCCAATAAGCAGGATGCCGGACGCTACAAGCTGGAGATGTGGCGCAAGCTGCTCTCACCGCTCTCCGTGGTGGCCATGATACTGCTCGCCTCCTCCTTCATCTTCGGCCCGCTGCGTTCGGTGAGCATGGGGGCGCGGATGCTGATGGGGATCATGACCGGCTTCGCGGTCTATGTGAGCGACAGGGTGTTCGGCCCGGTCAGCCTGGTCTATGCGGTCCCGCCCATCCTCGCGGCCATCGCACCCAGCCTGCTGTTTGGCGGCATCTCCTTCTATATCCTGAGCCGCAAGCAGTAGCGGCCTGAAGGACGGCGGGCTGCTGACAACAGGCGGCCATTGCTCTCGATGCACCGTTTCCGTCAAGGTTTCTGGGCTGCAAGCCGTCAGTTCTGGTCAACAAAAAGGGCACCTCGGGGTGCCCTTTTTCGTTGCCGTCTTGGGATCAGCGATTGAGCTGCTCCAGGTTTTCCGTCTTGCCGAGCACCACCACCTCGCACTCGGCCCAGATGTCCTGGAAGGCGCGGGGGCGGGCGCGATTGAACACACACAGCAGGTTGCCCAGGCCAAAGGCCGAGGTGGCGAGCCGGATCAGGGCCTGGGTGACGCGAATGTTGCTGCCGTCCAGGTTCTGGATGCGCAGGCGCCAGGCCCGCATGCCGATGGTCTGGCCGGCGCGGACCCAGAACCAGGTGTAGAAACCGCAGATGACGAAGGCCAGCCAGGCGCTGTAGAGGGGGCTGGTGAGCAGCCAGGCGGCATCCTTGCCCTCGGGAACGTGCGCCATGCCGGTGGCCAGCAGCAGGTGGGCCACCCCCATGCCGATGAAGCCGGCGATGATCAGCAGGGCAATCACCACCAGATAGTCATAGAGCAGGGCGCCGAGACGGCGCAGCAGACCGGCGGACGGATGCCGGGGAGCAGGCTGGAGAGGGGAGGGGGTCTTGCGCTTGGCCATGATGATTATTCCATTAATATGATGCGGGCATTCTATGTAACTGGCCTGGCATCGGCAAGGCGTTGAATAAATGAGCAAACAACGGTGAGGGCAAGAAAAACACCTTGCATGGCCAAGCGCCATTCGTATAATCCCTCGCAGCTGCCCGGGTGGCGAAATCGGTAGACGCAGCGGATTCAAAATCCGCCGTAGCAATACGTGTCGGTTCGAGTCCGACCCCGGGCACCATCAACAAATTCAATGACTTAAGGCCATCCGTGAGGGTGGCCTTAAGTTTTTCCGTCCCTCAGTAATCACCAAGTGGCGATGAAGTGGCGACAGTGGTTTGGATGATCGGGGCGGCAGTGTCGCCATTCCCCCTTACAAGCTGGTCATCGTGACCGGACACATTTCATAGAAAACCTGTTTTCTGTGGCGCAGGTTGGCCAGTGCACCCATGCCGCAGACCCCTTTTCAAAATTTCAGTTCTCTATTCATGCCCGTTTGGGCTTAACTGGCTGAAATATAAAGCCTTCCCGTCTCACCTCAAGCCCTTCTCGATCCTCCCCCGATCATTAAAATTCCCACGGAAAGTACGTCCACCCCAATACATTCAATGAGTTGCGCTTTCGACTTCGTTATCCAAAGCCGGGCCGAACTGTAAAACCCTGCAATTTCCTTCGATCCTTTCAGATCCTCACCAAGCCGCAGATCCTTGATGTGGCGCGGTCTGGCTCTATGGTTTTGCGGTAACCCACTTTTGCAAAAATTTTATTGGCGAGCCGCGCAGGCGGGAGCGGATGAGCGCGGATTCCGTGGCGCAGGCGCCGCCGTGGGGTTTCCGTCGTGCGCTGGGAGGCTGTGAGCGTGCTCAGGCTTCACGTATGATGCTGCCCTGCCCGATGGCGCCCATTCATGCGGCGCCCTTCCCTGGCCATGCTCAGGCGCTGTCAGGCAGATAGACGAAGGCCCCACATTGTGGGGCCTTCTTCGTTTTGGGGGTTACTCGATGATGGGGGAGAGGGTGCTGGCCAGTTCGGCGGCCTGCTGACTTTGCCCCGAGAATGCCGCGGCGTTGGTTGGCGGTGACCCGCCGTGGTTATGGCTGGCTGCGGTGGTGGCCAGTTGCTCCACCACGTTCATCAGCTGGTTGAGCAGGCGGAAGATGTTCACCCCGTCGCTCCCCATCCACGACTTGGGCGCCTCGAAGTGCTGCAGCTCACCGGCGAGCGCCCGGCGAACGAGGGCGATGTCTTCATCCAGGTTACCCCCTGCTGTCTGACTCATGTTGCCGGCGCTGCCCAGGATCATATCCTCGGCGGTCAGCAGCTCGATATCCCCGAGCGCCTCGATGCGCTTCATGGCGCCGATCTCTTCGACGCTGTTGGCCAGGGTGGTCAGCTGGTGCTGGCCGAACTCGCCCAGGTATTCATCTGCCTCGCGGATCATCTGCAGAGCCTTGTCGTGCTGGCGCCGGTCGGTGTGGCGGCTCTGGTTACCCACGCTGTCGGTACGGCTGAACACCTCGGCCCGCTGCTGCTGCAGCTGCTCGCCCGGGACGATGTCCGGCAGGGGCCAGCCAGTGCCCAGCACGGTGCGGATGAACGGGCGATCGGCACGGCCAAAGGCGAACCCCAGCTCGACGAGGGTCCCCTCGATGGGGAACTGCAGCAGCCCCTGCTCGGGTCCACCGAACATCACCGGCAGCGGTACCGCCCGATAGAGCGGCGTGCCTTCATCTGGCTCGCCATCCTCGCCGAGCAGTTGCACATCCACCGCATAGCGTGGCCGAAACGGATCATTGAGCTGCCCAGCGCTGGCCTGGTCGCTGATGGCCTCGACCCGCCCGAACTTCGGCAGGTGCATCTTGTCGGCCAGCTCGGGGAACTCGCCCTCCATCTTGCGCCGCTCTGGCGACTTCACCGGTTTACCTGGTGTGGCGGTGGTCAGGGTCATCTCGTCACCCTTGAGCCTGACGCGCTCCACCCGCTGGCCGTTGACGATGGCCCCCGGGCGCATGGCGGGGATAGGTGCCAGGGTGATGGTGTTGCCCGCCTGCTTGGCCGAGAAGGCCGGATCCAGCTCCACCGCCTTGTCTGCCCAGCGACTGTGGGCATGGCTGCCCACGAAGATGGCGCCATCCGGCTGTTGATACCAGATGAAGCCCGGCACCGAGAAGGCGCGGCCCGCATGGTCAAGCAACTGATAGCCGGTGCCCGCGCTGGTGAAGTTGGGGATCGGGGTGTCGGTATAGCCCACCCCGTCCGGCAGCAGGAAGGTGAGGGAGGTCTGGTCGGTCAGCCAAGCCAACAGGCTGCGCAGGGTGGCATGCTGAATGCTGACCGGGAACTTGCTGCCCAGCATCCCGGCTAGTTCGCGGCAGAGCAGTTTGCTGGCGCCGTTGGCGGCTGGCTGCACATCGTACACGTAGCCGGTGAACCAGCGGCGCAGCTCGCCGTTGTAGCCGGTATCGACGGTCAGAGTCTGTCCCTTGGTGGCGGTGCCCTCGATGGTCAGCGCCGCGCGGCCACCCGTGGAGAGATCCAGCACGATATCATGGTCAACTAGGTGGACCGGTTTACCGCTCAGGGTCAGGTTGGTCGAGAGTTTCACGCGAGAATATCCCCCAGCGCTTTATCTATTCCTTTGATCATCTTCTCCGTCGAACTCAGCTGTTCCTGCTCGCTGGCTGGGGTGGTGGTGCTGTCGGCTTTAGCCGGCGTAGCGTTGGCGGTGCCTTGCCCCACGGTGGCGGGGACCTTCGGCAGGCGCTGCTCGCGCTTCTCCGGCACCGAGTTATGCTCGCGCAGGGTGAACTGCACCTGCCACGCCAGCAGGCCCTCTTGCTCGCTGGCGGTGATGCGGCTGGCAAACTTGGCCTGGCGCACCTTCACCGACTTGGCCAGCAGTGAGCCGACCCGGTAGATATGGCGCTTGCCACCGTCGCCCTTGGCATCGGCCAGCTCAAACAGGCGGCTCAGGGTCTGCTCATCATTGAACGGCACCAGCCCCGAGACATCGAGCTCCTTGGCCTTCTCACCCTGCTCGGCGCTGCTGGTTGAGCTGGTCTGGCCGCTCTGGTCCTTGTCCTGAAACTGCATCGAGGCGGAGATCCGCATCGACTTCATCACGATGGGCTCACCGTCCAGGGTGAGCATGGCGGTTCGGCTCATGGGGTTAACTCCTGCCAGAAGGTGAGCGGGGACGAGGAGAGCAGCAGGGCGCCGACGGTCATGCTGTGGCTGTGGTCCGGATGGGCACTCTCGAGCAGTTGGGCTGCCAGGCTGGCTGGCTCGCCAATGCCATGCCAGCTCCACAGCAATCCGGCAAGGCTTGGCTTGCTGGCCAGCGAGTCGTCCAGTTCGGCGATACGGGCTGCCCGCTTTTCAGTGAGGGCGGCCAGTTTGGCCTTGGTTGATGCGGGGGCCGGCGAGTTGTTCTCGCTCTCCTGCAAGGCATCTCTGGCAGCCGTCAGCATCATTTGGCGGCGCAGCGGATCCCAGATCAGCGGCTCGTCGGCCTTCCAGCGTGGCACCATTGCCGCCGTCGACTGAGTCATGATGTCGTTGTTGGCGGTGAGGCGGCGCAGGGTGGCGCACCACTCCGGCAGCGGCAGAATGGCACATACCGGGGCTAGTGCGGCGGCCAGTTCTGCCTCGCTGCTGCCGGTGACCATCCAGGCCACCGCGTGAATTTGCCCAGCCGGCAGCAAGGGATCGGCGCCATCCTGCAGCTTGGCGGCCATGGCCTTGATGGCATTGGGGGCGGGCAGGGTGTGCTGGTCCCCTTGTTGTTGGCCGATGCCGTGTTGATATGGCGTGACTGTGAGGTAACGTCCCAAAACTAAGCCTCCACTCCATGTATCAGGATTCAGCATCTGTACTTGGCGACCCAATAGACAGCGATGCAAGCGACCACCGGTATAATCCAGTCGAGTAGACTCGCAATATTCCATGCCCGCCAATCAAAGCCGCCCCACCATGGCATATTGGCGCGTTTTCCGCGGCCGAATAGTTCAATCCAGCGATACTCTGCCTGAGTATGTTCACGGGCGATGAACCAGAGGCAGCCCAGCACACCACCCGTGAACCAATCGCCAAACACCAATCCCACCGCACATTGCAGCGCGACGGCTGCAATGGCGTGATAAAGAGGGGAGAGATCAATCATGCTCCACCCTCCAGAGTCTTCAGCCGCAGTTCTATTTCATCCATCCTTTGCCAACACTGCTGAATGGCTTTTGTCATAGGTGGAATGAACTCGTCGTAGCCAAGACTCAACACATCACAGCCGCCATTCACTGAGTGATCCTGATAGCCACCGAACTCCACGCCAAGATTGTCGCAAAGCTCTTTGACTTCTTGGGCAATGAACCAGTGGTGTTTGCGGGTGCGTTTCTTGCTCCCGTCCTTCGGTATTTTGCGGAGGCGTGTTTCGAAAACAGGTTGTGCGTTCTCGTCGATACCAACCTGCTGCTCGTACTCCTCGAAATAGTCATCGCGCATATCCCAACGACCATCGACAGCACGTAAGCCCATGATGAACTCGATGCCAAGACTGGTTTCTACTATGTCGGCTTTGTCGCGTTCATCAGAGCGATTCTGTACCGTACCGTAGACGTATGTTGTGGTTGCGGCATCCCCAAGCTGGACTTGGTTGTCCCCAGATATACGAGTATTCTGCCCTAACCCTGAGCAGTTATTGCCAGTACCCGTGGCCACCGAGCCATCCTGTTTGATCCGCAGCGCATAATAACCTACAGCAGTCATTCTCTGCGGGTCAGTCCAACCGGTTAGCGCCATGAAACCATAGACAGTGTTTCTGGATGGCGATGCTGCACTATTGGCTTCAAACATTGCGCGATAGCCATATACGGAATTCTCAGAACCAACGCGCAGGCTGTTCGCAGCTAATGCACCATACACGCAGTTAAATTCTGCTTTAGGTGCGTCAGTGAGGTTGATCCTCCAATATAGAGTCGCTGTACCAGACGCGGTACGAGAGGTGGGGTGGTACACAGTAAAGGTGTTGGCATCAATAACAGAGACGACCACGGCTGGCGCGATATCACCTTGGAACGTCTGCGAGCCACCATCGAGCAGACGAATACCGACAGTGAAACCAACAGAAACACCATGACCCGCAAACGTAAGAGTTAGCGTATTCCCCGAGTGCGAATACGTTCCGTTGATATTCAGGTTAGTTAGCTGTTTGCCATTAAATCCACTGTCAATCTCTGCGTTACTTAATGCCAATGGACCCATTACTACGTTGCCGCGCCCCGCTACTAGACTCTCAGCAGCACGTTCGCCAACAGCCGCATTAAATCCTGTAATAGTGCGCTCAAGGGCTAAAGCCCCGAATGCAGTTACGCCATCAGGTCCGTTGTTAGGGGCCCAGTTTTCAATAACACCAGACAGGCCGATGGGGGCACATCCTGCAACAGCGTTAGACCCAACAATAGTCGAGTTGACGCTGTTTACTAAGCACTGGCCCGCATTCCTACCGATTGCGATGTCTCGGATACCCTCATAGATAAATCGACCGGCGTTCCCACCCATAGCTATATTTCGGGTGCCCTGCTGTTGAGATTGGTCATAGTCCGGTGTGCGGGACTGCACAAATCGGAGGGCGTCCTCGCCAATGGATATGTTGTCACGGGAAATAGTGCCTTCAGCTTGGGAGTTTGTCCCAATAGCAATGGCCTTCTTGACTTGAGTCATCTTGCCCATAGCGCCGTAACCCACAGCGACTACCGTGGCAGATTCACCCATGCTGTAATTTTCAGGAAGTGATGCTAAAGCTCCATCCCCAAACACGATGCGACCAGCACCGGTCATTTGAGCGCCTTGCCAGCGCGTGCGAGATGTACCAGTACCGAAAGGGCCAACCCACAGCCCGTTGTAGTATTTATTGCCGTAGAAAGGGGAATCGACGTAGTACGTCTTGCCCAGTAGGTCTATTTCTAGCCCGATGTAATTGGCTTCGAGCTTGGTAAACGCAGCGGTGTCATTGGTAACCCCATCACCAGCCGCCAAGAAATCTTGCGGGGTAATCTTCTCCCGCATCTTGTCTTGTGATGTGCGAGGAACAGAGCCAGTGCCTGCTTGCTGGAACCCCATAAGCTCTGCACTGATGCCACTCAGCCCTCGGACATCAAGGATGGTGCCGTCTACCTGCACGGTGCCCAGCTTGGCCACGTAGTGCTGATAGCCGCTGCTATCCAGATGGTCGGTCAGGTCGGCCACGCTGGTGATGATGGTGAAGATGTTCTGATGCTCAGACAGCAGCGAACCGGCGCGGTGCACGTCGACCCAGACGCCGATCGGCTTGGAACCCGGGTAGATGACTTCCGGCTGGCTTAGCTCGACCCGCAGGCCGCCGACGATGGCTACGCCCGGGGTGACCTGATGACCGCCGTCGTGTTGCACCACCTTGAAGCCATCGCCGATGAAGGTGTGATGGCCATAGAGCTGGCTGGCCAGCTGGCGCAGGTCTTCATCCTGCCCGCGCAGGCGGGCGGCATAGTCAATCTGCCAAGTGCCGGCGTCCACGTTGGTGAGGGTGGCCTCGGCGGCCTGGTCGTACCCCATCAGCATCGACTTGACCAGGGAGTTACCGGTCTGGCCGGTAGTCTGGTCGGTCTTGAGCTTGGTCTCGCGCCCCTTGTAGACAATCATCCCGATCACGCCGTTCGCCTTGTTGCGCAAATACATGGCATTGAACGAGAAGTCGCCGACCGTGGTATCCATCACGATGGTGTAGGCCACGGCGTTGTTGTTGATGCGGCCGCGCTGGTCCACGTTCTGGCGGTGCACGATCTGGCTTTCCGGCGGCAGGCCGGTGTCCGGGTCAATGGGGGAGGTGATATCCAGATTCGGGATATCAGCCAGGATGAATTCATCCAGTACGACCGGTTGTTCTGCGGCCAGGCTAGACTGCCAATATTGTTCGAATGCGTTGGTAATGACCTGGCTCATCAGGACTCCTTGTGGGGCAGGCTTGCCCCGTAAACGTGTTGAATGAAATGGATTTGACCGGCGCGCAAGTACCCCTTGCAGGCGGGTTTATTGAGAGTTGCGGCAAATACCTGGTGACCCATGTCAATGCGGCCAGCATGCAGGTAGCCCATGGCGGGATAGAGCACCTGGAAGCGGTAACGGCGGCAGGTGCGGCCGTAGTGCTGGATCAGGGTCTCCATCAGTTGCTGATTGGCGGCCAAGGCGCTGTCGGCCACCTCGATGGTGATGACGTCCCATGGGGTGCCTTCTTGGCGTTCGCGCTGCTCGCACCAGCCGATGCCCAGGCGTTCAAATATGCGCTTGAAGCCCGCTACCTCGCCCGAGTCCTGGGCGTTGATGAAGGCGTACTTCACCCGCTTACGGAACAGGGTTAGCGGCTCCCCCTTGAAGCGGGTGATATCTCGCTCCCAGGCGATCAGCGCCAGCATGGACTCGGAACAGGTCATCGGGTCTTGCTGGGTCAGCGGTTGCAGCAGCCAGCCGCGCACGCGACGCCAGAACGACATGATGCCTCTGGCCAGGAAAGCAGGTTCTTGCACCCCCTCGGCGATGGTCTTGCCATCTTCCCACCAGGGGGCCGAGCCCTCCGGCACCTGCGGGGCTTTGTCCTGGTGGTTGAGCTCGGTGGCCTTAGTCATGGAGGAACACCTCCAGATCGGTCAGGCGGGGGATGTCGAGGCCGGAGACGATATCCAGTTCGGCGAAGTGCAGGCTCTTCAGTTCAGGGAAGGTCTGGTGCAGTTCGCGTCCAAGCTGGCTCAGGGAGAAGCGGGACTGCGGCCAGGTGCGGGTCACCGATGGGTAATCGGCAGACTGGCGGAAGGCGGCCTTCACCATCAGTTCCACATCCCGGGTCAGCGCGAGCCGTTGTTCTGCGGTCAGGTTCTCGACCGGCCACAGTTCCAGGTGCAGGGCGTACTCGGTCTCCGGCATGGCCATCACCTGCAGGTCATCGCCATGGCCGTGGTTGCCCTGGTTGTTCACGTAGTCGTTGAGTTTGTCGATCAGACTGGCGGGGGTGGTCCCCACCTCCAGCAGGATGAAGGCGTTGGCGGTACCCGGGCCCCGCGGTGCGTCGTGCTCGAAGAAGATGTGATCGGCGCGGATCCCCGCCACGCTGGCCAGCATGGAGCGATAGATGGCGTCGATGTGATAGCGGCCCACCGCCGAGAACTGGTTCTGGATGCGCAGGCCAAGGGCGTCGTTGCTCTCGGCATCGGCGCCCTGGGTGGTGATCCAGTCCCGGTCGGCGTTGCGGGCTGACAGGATACCGGCCACCGGTTTGCTCAGCAGGTTGTAATAGCCGGGTGCCAGATTCCAGGCGACCCCGGCGAACTCGGCCTCACAGACTACCTTGGCCACGGCCTCACCGGCGGGGCTCACCATCTCTTGCAGCGGTTTCAGGCGATAGAGGGTGCCGTTGATGCGCTCGGTGGTGACCCAGATATCGGCCGGAATGGTAACGGCCTCGGCCGGGTTGACCTTGACGAAGTTGACCAGTCCCCGGGTCTTCTGGGCGGCCTTGCGAGTCAGGTCCACATCCCAGGCCTTGAGGTCGAGATAGGTATCGTTGGCGGTGGCGGCAAAGCTGGCCGGCAGCACATGGCCAGCCAGCAGGGTGCGGATCAGCCACAGCGCCGGGGTAATGACCACGCCGCGCACCAGACGCCAGAACGGGGACACGTCGCTGTCGTTGGTGATGAGGGAGCCGGCGGCCTCCACCTCCTTTTTCAGCTCGGTCTCCATGGCCTGCTCGGTTGTCGGCACCCCGCTTTTCGCCAGCAGGGCCATAAAATCCACAGTGGGGCGCAGGTTCACAGGGTTACCTCCAGATCGCCAAATTCATAGGTGCGGGCCGTGACCAGGATGCGCTCCGGCGCCTCTTCGCTGATCAGGATGGTGCCCGGGATCAGGCGCTCGTCGTTCTCGACCAGCAGTTCGATTTCGGTCATCACGTCGGCGCGCAGGGTGGGGCTGCGCTCGCCGATGAGCTTGCGGGCCAGTCCCGACTCCATGATGCGGTGCTTGATGTCCTGGCCGATGCTGTGCCGATCCTGGGTCAGACGCGGCTGACCACCGGCATCGAGCTGCCAGGCGCCGTCCACGACCAGGATGTCGATGTACCTGGGATCGCTCATGGGGTGGTCATCCACAGTTCTTGTTCCATCTCCCCCGGCGTCATCGGGTTCTGGAAGTGGTTGTGCACTTCCCCGATATGCATGGCCTTGGCCGGTTTCTGGTTGGCCGTGGTCGCCGCCGCGTTGGCCTGGATCAATTGCTGGCCAATGCCACCGGATGGGATGTTGCTCTGACTGCCCTGGCGATAGCGGGCAAGCGGGGCATTGAGGTTCTCTGGGTTGGGCAGGTTGAGGTCAGGCATTGAGCCTGCCTCGATGTTGACGCCCGGGATCATGTTGAGCTTGTCGATCAGCCAGTCGATGGACTTGCCGAGCAACTGGAACACGCCCCAGTCTGAGAAGGTTTTTTTCAGGTCATCCCAGTAGTAGATGACCGCTGCAACAGCGCCGATCAGCAGCACTATCCCGGCAATGATCAGGCCTATTGGGTTGGCATACATGGCGATATTGACCGCCAGCAGGATGGCACGAAAGGCAACCAGCCCCGCTTTGAGCAGGTTGAGCGGCGCCATGATGATGGTCCAGGCGATGCCCATCCCCAGGGTGGCCAACTTGGCCAGCCCTGCTACCAACATCCAGGTGCCGGTGATCATGCTCAGGCCTACGATGGCGAGCATGGCATAGCTGATCACCTTGGTCAGGTTCGGGAAAAGGTGAGTCCAGCGCAGCACCACGCCTGCACCATCGGCGAAGGTGCCCAGCACGGCATTGATGGCGGGCATGATGGAGCTGAACCCGGCAATCCGGATCGCCTCCCAGGACGCGTTCAGCCGCTCCCATGACTTGGCCATGGTCTTGGCCTTGGCATTCGCCGCATCCAGCCCTCTCACACCGCGCAGGTTGCCCAGTGTCTTGTCCAGTGTGGTGGCATCGCCGATCAGTTGTTGCAGCAACAGGGCGCCATCCCCCAATCCGGCATCGTCGAGCAGGGCCCAGGCCTTGGCGCCCCCCATCTTGTCGATCAGCGGTTGGATGTTCTGCAGGATCTTCTGGATAGGCAGCAACTGCCCCTGGCTGTCCAGCATGGCGACCCCCAGCTTGCTCTGGGCATTGGTGGCCCCCTCTAGCAGGTTGGTGAACTGGGTGACAGCATCCCCATCGCTCATCCTGGTCTGCAACATGGCCAGGATGGCCAGTTGCTCCTCCATCGCTACCCCCATGGTGGATGGCAGGGAGTGCATGCCTTCAACTGAGGCCATTAGCTTGTCCATGCCTACCCCGAACTGGCTGGTGACCATGCTGGTCATTCCGGCCACCTGCTGAGCCCACACATCCGGCCCCATGGCGTCTGCTGCCTGGCGCTGGTTGTTGTAGAGCATGCGGAAATACTGGCCGACCGTCTCTGCATCGGACTTGGTGGCGGCCCCCAGGATGGCGGAGGTCTTGGTCACGCTGTCCAGCATGGCTTCTGGCAGGGCCGGCATGGCGCGGCGCATTTCGGCGGTGTAACCCAGCACCTCGATGGCGGACTTGCCGTAATCCACGCTGAACTTGAGCGCGGTGTGGCTGAGTTGCTTGAGCGCAGCGTCCCCCACACCGGCGGCATGCAGGTCTTGCAGCGCCTGATCCATCTGGATGGCAGGCCCCAGGGCCGCCTGGATCGCCATGCCGCCGGCTGCGACGGTCGTTGCGCCCATCGCCATATTGCTCCAACCCTGGCGACCCGCTTTGCTGACCTTGTCCATCTGGGCGTTGATGCCAGCAAGGGGCTTGGTGACCTGGTCAACCAGGGCCACCTGCATCATCAGTTTTTCCATCCAGGCCATCAGTCGTTACCCGTTGAATGCTATGGCAATGCCCTCGGCCACGGCGGCGGCGTTGGACTCTCGGTGTTGTTTGTCTAACCACATGGCGCGAGCCAGGCTGTCGAGGTCGTCTTCTTCATGGGGCAGGTAGTAACGCCGCAGCGCCAGCACCTGCTCCAGTTGGTTGCGCTCGATGGCCTCGGCACGCGCCGTCAGTTTTTTACGGTGATGTCCAGCTCGGGGGCGAACTCGGCGTTGACTGCGTTTGCCAACTGCAGGGCGGCGCCTGGCCGCTTGAGCAGCTCGTCGAGCGCGGCCTTACTCTCCTGGCAGACGATCTTCTTGAGGTAGTTGTGGGCCGGTGCCACCTTGTCGTTGGGCATCATGTCGTTGAGAAAGCCGTTGTAGGCCACCATGGTGGGGGCAAACTTCAGCTCTTTGCCTGCGACTTCCAGGGTGATGATCGGTGTACTCATGGGGTGGTTTCCTCTTGTTCAATCCAGTTGGTCAGGGTGGTGATCTGGGTTTGGCAGCGGCGCAGCGCCGTCTGCAAGGTGGGGATAAACTGCACGGCGTCGCCGTAGGTGCTCCCCGTGAATTCAGGCTCCGGGCAGTTGGGCACCAGCCCCGGCGGTGGCAGCCGCTTGACCACCCGGGTCTGCACCACTGTCGTGGGTTGGCTGGAGCAGGCGCAAAGCGCCACCAGGCAAATGCTCGCGAGCGCAATCCGGGCGGCCCGCCGGCGGCGTGGCCAGGGCTTGTTGCAGTTCATCGGCTGTTTTCCTGTTCTGGTTGTCGAGCTTGGCCAAGGCGGCGTTCTGGTTGTTGAGCAGCAGGCGCAGGCCCTTCGTTATCAACTGCTGCCGCTGGAGCTCGGTGGCCTGCTGGTCGTTGTCCGTCTGCAGATTGGTGATCGTGGTTTGCTGCTCGGTCAGGGTGCGCTGCATATCCACCGTGCGGCGATGGGTAACATAAAGCGCCAGCACCAGGAGCAGGCCCACTATCCCCAGCACCTTGCTGAAAGTGCTCATGCCAGTACCCCGCCAAACTCGGTGAACTTGGCCAGCAGATCAGCCAGCTTGTGTTCGCGCTGGCCGTAGCCGGCACCGGGCAGGCTGGCCCAGATGTTGGCGCACTTGGCGATTGCCTGGGGGATACGCCCCTTGATCACGTCGTCCAGTGCCTTGCGCTCGCGGATAAGTTGGATGGCCCATGTGTCTTGGGAGGCGGGGCCAAAGTCCGGCAGGCCGAGAGCCGCCTGGTAGTGGCGCCAATGGCGTGACAGGAACTGATAGCGCCCGGCGGCTGTGCTGTGCAGGGTCGGATTCACCCGCACCAACATATCGGGGTGTTCGCGGTAGTCCTGGAAGAACCCGCCCGGGTTGACCAGCTTGTTGTAACCATCGTCGCCCAGTCCCTTGGTGCCCTCGGCATAGGCGATCAGGTCGAGAAAGGCGGCCATTTGGGGATGGCAGTCACTGCGCGGCATTGTTGTCCTCCTTCTTGCTAAACATCAGTGCAGCCCGGTCCCGGATGATGTCGATCCCAAGCAGCCCTACAACACCGCCCAGGAACGGGGTGGCCTCCTGGGGGATCCCGAGCAGGTGGGTCCCGGTGGCGGCCGCCAAGGTGATGAGGCCGCACAACAGGGATTCGATCAGCCGACGGCGACCCCGTCCGCCTGCGTAGGTGATGCGCAGGAAGGCGATGGCGAGTGCCAGCAGGGCCCCATAGACGGCGGGCCAGTTGTCCATCAGCCAGGCCAGCAAGGCGGTGGCTAGGGTCGGGTCTTTATGAGGCATGTTGTTCATGTCCGTGGCTCTGATTAGCGGCCCAGCCTCTCAAGGCGGGTCTTGCAGGGGACGCACAGGCGCACCCCAGGTACATGGCGGCGGCGTTCTTCCGGGATGGGGTCGTCGCACTCTTCGCACAGGTGCCGGCTCTCCCCCTGGTAACTGCCCTTGCCCACTTGATTGGCCAGTTGGGCTGCCAGCATGCGGGCGGCGTGACGGGTGGCGCGGTCGATGTCGTCCAAGCTCCCCCCTTAACCCAGCAGGTGGCGGGTGTCTTCCTGGGAGAGGTAAGGCACGCCGTTGATGTGAACAAAGTCGGGGGAGGTGACGAACCCCTTGATTTTGTGAACCCCCTTGCTGCCCCCCTTGGGATCGACGTCGAGCAGGTCAGAGATCTGCAGCTTCACGCCGAAGGCCTCCACCTTCATGGTTTCGTCGCCGGTGTCGGCGTAGAACAGCACGTCGTCCGGTGCCATGCCGCGCCAGCTACCGGCCCGCTTGGCTGCATCGCTCAGGAGGGTGAAGTTCTTGGCATCGAGCTCGAACTCCACCTCGGCGGCAACATCGCCATCGACGAAGCCATCCGGTATCCCCCGGGTCTGGGCCACGGCGCTGTTGTCGGTGATGGAGAGACTGGCTTTCTCGACATGGACCATGGTGCCCATCAGCGTGGTGTCGAAGCTCTGGCCTGAAATGCGTCTGGTCATGGGTTAGCCCTCCCCGTTGTTGAGGCTCAAATCGAGCATGATGTTGACTGTGATCCCCTTGGGGCAGTCCACGGTGCGCACCACCACGTAGACGGATACCAGGTTCTTGGCGGTCCACTGGATGCTGATGTCGCCATCCTTGGGGGAGGCGATGTCGCCCGGGAACGGCTGGCCGTTGATGGTGGTAGCCTTGGCCATCTCGCGCAGGTCTTTGCCGAAATACATGATGGCGGCCGCGGTACTGCCCGGGGTGGAGTTGAACGAGCGGTCCCCGATGCGGGCGATGGCTCGCAGGCGCATCCGGCGAGCTACCTTGTAGGCCACCCGCAGGTTTTCGATCACCTGGTAGTCGCCGCCCTCGGCGTCCAGGGTGCGGCCATCGGCCCAGTAGGTGCCGTCATAGTCCGGATACCACATCGGTACCGAGTAGCGGTTTTGTTCCAGGGTTTGCAGGGTGGCAAGCGGCAGCGTGATCCCGGCCTTGTCCACCGGCTTGTTGCCAAGGCCCACCAGGGCACCGGTCTTCACCCGGCAGGGGCTGTCGGCGATGCTCACCGCCCGGTTGCACAGGCGACCGGCATAGACGCCGGCGAGGTTGGGCCACAGTTGCGGCACCAGAGAAACCGAGCTCGCGGCGATACCGTCTTGCAGGGCGGCCAGCGTGGTTTCGTATTCGCTCCAGTCCTGGCCACCCTCACCAGCGGAGACGATGCCCGGTACCGCCAGCAGCATGAACTGCCAGCGCCCCCATTTGGCGATCAGCTCCTGGTTGAGAGCATGGGCGGCATTGATGCCTGCCTGGTCCCACTCCTGACCCAGCACCACGACACCTTCAAACGACTGGGTCTGCTGGGCGGTTCGCACGGCGGCCAGCCAGTCGCCATCTTCCGGCAGCACGTAGGCGGCCGCCGTCCAGTTCTGGCCAGCGTTGTCACGGCTGGCCAGCAGGTTGGTCTTGAGCTCGCTGTCACCCTCACCCAGCAGGGTGTCAAAGTCCGATTGGGTGTTGAGTGAGAGCAGCTTGCCGGTGTTGCTGGCGGCACTGCCGATGAACAACAGGTGGCGCTCGACCTCGGTCACTGGCCCCTGCATCTGGTTCAAGTTGTTGATCTGTACATAAGGCCACATGCCGTTATTTCCCCTTGATGTCTTGCTTGTTGACGTCCCAGCCGTAATCGATGCTCTGCAAGGCGCGGGCGAAGGCCTGCTGCCGTTGTCTGGTGTTGGCGCCCAGGAACGGGCGGGCTGGTAGCTGGATCTCCCAGCTCTCTTTCACGGGTTCGTCCTTGAGCTTCTTGATGAGCAACCCCGCCTGGGCGTAGTTGAGATTGGCGGTGATCCAACCCAGCGATGCCGAGCGGTATGCCCGCTTGCGCTTGCCAGGACGCTTGAATCCCAGCTCGCGCAGCTTGCGGGCCTGTGCCTTGCTGGCCTGCTTGTTCTTGCCCACATCACTGGGGGCAATGCGGCGCCGGCTGGCGGCCGTCACCTTGTAGGTGTGCCCCTTCTGGTGGGTGTTGGCGATGACCCCTGCGTGGGCGCTCATGGTGCCCTTGGTGAACCCCAGCTCTGCCACGTCCTGGCGAGGCTCGCGGATCTGCAACAGCTTGGGCAGGCCACGTAACATCTTGCGTTTGCCCCGCTTGCGCGGTGCCCAAGCATTGCCATTGGGGTCTTGTTGCTGGCGCACGTTACGGGCGGCCAGCTTCTTCATCTCGTTGGCGGCTCGCCACACCAGACGCTTGCGCTTCTTGGGTGGCAGGGCCAGCAGGTTGAGCTGGTCTTTGCCGCGGTGCGCGTCGAGCGTGATGGTGATCATGCCTGGCTCCCGACCCGGTGCTGGCCGGTATCACCTACGTTCAGGTCGATGTGCTCGGCTACCCAGATGTCATAGGGGGCCACGTTCCAGCGCTTGCCGAGCCAGTTGATGGGCCCTTGCGGGTGCTCGATAAGGCGCAGCGGTTCGGCGAAGGGGAGCTGGATCTCGAGGTCCGCAGTCTGCTCGTCGTTCGGGGTGACGGCGTACTCTGGATCAGGCAGCTCGAACTGCTCGCGAAAGTCGTCGTGTTCCTGCACCCAGGCGGCGACGGCCGCCAGCAGAATGGCCGGATCCAGCTCTCGAAACGGCAGTTGCTCTATGGTGAACACCGCCTGATAGGTGAGCCAGGCTACATCCACCCCGGTGGGCCCCATGTTCCTGGGTTCGAGCTTGATGGTGCCGTTCTCCATCCAGCTATCCAGGCGCTTGTGGCACTTGGCCGGCAGCACCCGCAGTAACTCGGCGTGGAGCGCCTGCAGGAAGTATCCCTGGGCCTGCTGCTCGTTCATGGCTGTGCTCATATCAGCGATACCCCCGCCCGGTGCTTGCCCTTGATGCTGCGCACCAGCTGCTGGCTCTCGGCCAGCAACTGGGCGCGCTGGTCCGGGGAGCGCTCCACCTGGTTGTTGGCGGTGGCCCGCTCGGTGACGCTGGCGAACTCCGGCAGCAAGGCTGCCTTGGCGCGGGCAAAGACGGCAGCCAGGTACTGCTCTGTCAGGGCGTTTCTGCCGGAGTCAGCGCCATCGTCAAGGCTCGGCCCCGGCACGGCGGCGGCACTGGCATAACCCTTGGCCAGCAGTGCGGCCTGGTGGCTGGCGAGCTGCAGGTTTATCTCAGAGACGGCGGCCAGCAAGGCGGCGCCAGTGGTCTGCTGGTCCAGATCGGCAGGCAGGGCGCGGCGGCGCTCGAAGTCGGCGACGGCCACATCCGGCCAGAACCCGTCATTGCGGATAGTGGCGGCGCTGTAGTCGATGTCCTTGCCTGCAAACATGTCTGACCCCCTGTTGATGCTTGCCAATGTGAACACCACTGCCCCGGTTGCCCGGTTGCCCGGTTGCCCGGGTCGCCGATGGCGCGGCGAGAAAAGGTGCACCCCTGTAGCCACGGATCGCAGGATTCGGCGCGAGCCTTGCGGCTGGCCTATCCTCCCCGCCGGGGTGCGACGGCGCGGAGAGTCGGTTACTCCGGATTCAGCGCCCGCAGGCGCATGGCAATCTTCTGGCGCAAGGTGCCGACGCCCACCTTGCCGTGCAGTTTGTCGGCCTGGGCCAGCCAGTGGTCTGCCTGCTCCAGGGTGGCGCTGTCCCCAACGGCGCTGGGGCGGGGCTGGCCATCGTGGTCGCGCAGCAGCAAGCAACCCGCCGCTTTGAACCACTTGGCGGTCAGCCGTTCGTTGAGGCGCCACTCGTTGCGCACCTTGTCGAACACCCGGGAGAACCAGGGCTCGACGGCGTGCCCCTCGGCCGCCTGCTTCTCGGCCCACTCCAGCACGGTGTCGGCCACGAAGTGGGCCCAGTCGCGCTTGATGTTGGCCGGGGTGCGTTGGCCCTGGGCGATGGCGAGATCCGCCCAGGCGATGCCGGCGTCGAAGTCGCCCACATCGAAAGCCCAGATGATGAGGCGCTGGAACAGCTCGTTCTGATAGGGCTCGCCTGACTCGCTGACGGCGGCCAAATAGCGCTCCACATAGGGGCGATACTTGGGCATCAGCTCATCGCGTTTCAGGTTCACCCGGTCACCGATGCGGGCCAGCTTGCGCAGGCGAACGATGTCCTGTTCCAGGGCAATCAGCTGCAGGTGCAGGCTGTCGGCCACCGCGCCGGTAGCGATGCCGGAGCAGGCAGCCTGTTCGGCCCCCTGCATGGCTTGCACGCGCTGCTTGTGGCGCTGACCGGGTGAACTCATGGCTTAGACGACCTTGGCCGGGTCGGCACCGATCACAATGTCGGCCTCTTCGAAGCCGCCATAGGCCAGGTGTTCGCCCAGGGCATAGCCTTCCATCCGCCAGTACTGGTTATCGAAGCACTTGCGATCCTGGTTATCGTCCGCCTTGCGGTTACGTGTGCCGCGCTGGGTGTAGACTGACTCTTATACACAAGTAGCGCCCTGAACGGAACCATTCCCGTTTTCCAGGATCTGATCTTCCATGTGACCTCCTAACATGGTAACGATCATGATAACTTCTGCTCTTCATCGTGCGGCTGACTGGGCTAAATCTGTGTTCTCTTCGGCGGCGCTGGGTGATCCTCGCCGTACTGCCCGCTTGGTTAACGTCGCCGCCCAATTGGCAAAACATTCTGGTAAATCAATAACCATCTCATCAGAGGGTAGTGAAGCCATGCAGGAAGGCGCTTACCGATTTATCCGCAATCCCAACGTCTCTGCCGAGGCGATCAGAAAGGCTGGCGCCATGCAAACCGTCAAGTTGGCTCAGGAGTTTCCCGAGTTGCTGGCCATTGAGGACACCACTTCTTTGAGTTATCGCCACCAGGTCGCCGAAGAGCTTGGCAAGCTGGGTGCTATTGGAGATAAATCCCGCGGATGGTGGGTTCACTCCG